>NZ_FPLG01000113.1:0-77926 GCF_900120065.1 Moritella viscosa | reverse complement strand
GGTAGAATTAAACCACATCATTCAGCACTGCATCAGCTTAATGGTGTCACTAAGTTCGTCTTGTTTTTAGCTTGGGTAACAGTGGTGTTAACGACCTTTGATTTACGCCTTATTCTCGCGCTAATCATTACAGGCTGTACCTTGCTTAAATTAACTAAGGTGCCCTTTCCGGTTTACAAAACTTTGCTCATTGCCACGGCAAGTGTACTCACTATAAACGCATTATTCATGTTCTTGTTAGCACCACAGCAAGGCGTTGAGTATATTGGTTCAAGTACCATTTTATTGTCGCTCTGGGGAGATTATTCCCTGACACAGGAAGCCTTGTATTACCTGCTGACGGTAACGCTGAAATATTTCAGTATGTTCCCAATTGCCTTGGTATTTGTGTTTACAACACATCCGACAGAGTTTGCCGCGAGTTTAAACCGACTCGGTGTACCCTACAAAATTGCCTATGCGGTAAGTTTAACGCTACGCTATTTACCTGATGTGAAGAATGATTTTGTTAATATCATGCATGCACAGCAAGCACGTGGCGTGGATTTATCAAAGAATGTATCTGTACTGTCGCGTATTAAAAATGTGGCCAAGATCTTAGGGCCATTAATTTTCTCAAGCCTAGATCGCGCAGACGAGATTTCGAATGCGATGACATTACGTGGTTTTGGTCATAACAAGATGCGTACGTGGTACAGCTTAAAACCAATGACTAAGCAAGATTACGCAGTGATGGGGCTAATTACCTTGGTGGTGACGTTAGCCATTATCAAACGTGTTATGGCAACAGAGTTGTTCTGGTATCCATTCTAGCTGGTACTTTTTCTAGGTACTTTTTATAAGCACTTTTTATAAACGAATACGAGCTAAAAGCTGTTGATGGCTTTTAGCTCTCTCCTCTCTATTTTCCTTTACTCATGCCGTAATTTGATTAAGCCAACGTCCTCCAATACAATAAATATTACCTGCATTGGGGGCAACACAAAATCAAGGTTGATTTATGTTCATTATATATATCATGATAAGATAGCTAAATTAGCTTACACCTCGTCACTCAATGGAATAAATAGTGCTTTCAACATCAACAGATCAACTAACATTAGCTACGAATGAAATTCACCTGTGGTCAGTAGACCCGAAAAGAATCCAACAACCTGAATTATTACGTGCTTATAGTCGCCTGTTGGCACCAGAAGAAACGACAAAACAGCAACGATTTCGTTTTGAAAAAGATCGCCACAGTGCATTAATAACCCGCGCTTTTGTCCGTGATTTGTTATCACGTTATGCTGATGTGCCACCCGCAGACTGGAAATTTGTCAAAGGTGAAAAAGATAAGCCCGAGATTGTTAACCCACCCCTGCCATTACGTTTTAATATCAGCCACACCGACAATATGATCATTTGCGCGGTAATGCTTAATGACGATATTGGTTGTGATGTAGAAAATACCAGCCGAACAAGTGATGTATTAAGTATTGCGAAGCACTCATTCTCTCAAGTTGAGGTCGAGGATTTACTCACCCAACCAATAGCGCAGCAAGCGAGTCGTTTCTTTGATTATTGGACATTAAAAGAATCTTACATCAAAGCATGGGGGTTAGGTTTGTCGATCCCGTTGAAAGACTTTAGTTTCAGCCTGCCGGAAAACCACCAGAAGAAAAACATCAGCTCTATTGAAAACATTAAATTAAGCTTTGCAGCTCACCGTATTGACGATGCGAATACCTGGCGTAGTTGGTTGTTTTATCCCAACAACATTCACCGCGTCGCACTGTCAGTTCGCGCGACTTATAACAATCAAGATACAGATTATAAAATGCGTTTTTTTAATTCAATACCACTCATTAAAGCGACTGAAACGGCAAGATTTAGTCCTGATGTGAATTCGATGATGGATTAAAGGTTAATGACTTGGCCTATCCAGTCATTATCCTTCCGTTCAGCAATAACAAGTGCATTATGACTTTCATCAGCACAAATAAGTTGACCTGACTTTGTCCAAATCGCACTCTTTCCTACTGGATCCCAATTACCGGTAGGTCTATTATGATTAGCCATTGCTACGAGCATATTGAACTCCCGAGCATAGCTGCTCATCAGCTGAGTATCGGCGTCATAACCCCCCGCCGTGATTAACACACTCGCCATATATACATCAGCACCGAGTGCTGCACACCCTTTAGCATGCTCAATATGATTAGTATCAGCACAAATAGCATTAGCGACCGTTATATTATTCAGTTGAAAGCTATGTCGCTTATCGCCAACTGAAAAATATGTCTCTTCACCTGAGTGTAAATTCATTTTAGCGTAGCTTTCTACTCGTCCTGTTGGATAAATAATAGCTAAACCAATATGCGGCAGTCCCGTCGTTAACAGCGGTAGACCGACCCCTACTGTTATCTTGTTTAATTTTGCAATATCAATGAGTGGTTGAAGACGCTTATCGTCAACAGTAAAAGCAAGATTGGAGGCACATTCAGGCAGGTAACCTGTCAGTGATAACTCAGGAAATACAATATATGAAACACCTACAGATACAGCTTTTTCAATAGCATTCATATGAACAGCTATGTTTTCCGTTACATTCCCGTCAACCGAAGAGATTTGCGCGACAGCAATTTTTGTATTTTTCATTAATCTTCCTTGATAGATAGATCCATAAATAATATTAATCATCACCTAAATACATTTCGAAAACATGCCGTGACCTTTGTTAATTAGTCATTTCTGATTCCACCAACGCTTTTATTTTTACCGCTTTCTCAAAGTGATCTAACTTATGCGTCATAATCCACCAGTGTGCAGCTTCCATTAATAACGCTGGATCATCATTCTTATTCGCGAAGAACGCATAAAATGAGAGACCAACATTCGTCCCTTTTTTTTCTATTTTGTTTTCACAAACAGCGATTATTTTATTTCTTAATATTTCTCTCATATACCCTAGTAATATCCATAATAATGAAATAAACAATACGACATCTGTTTAAAAAAAATCCCAGCTTACTACTCAAAGGGGTTAAAAACGTCAATATCTCAATAGATTATAAATATTCCTACAATTTATTAACACTTCATTTTTCCAGTTAATTAATAAAGAATCAAAGAATTTACATCATTTTATTAAAATCATTCAATAGCATTAAAATCTAGCTAACAACAAAGTTAACGATAACAAGGTAATCGTTGACAAATATATACAGTTAATTATGCCAATCGACCTTCAGTAACAACAAAACAACCTGCTACAAACATTCAATTATGAATCTAACAAACATATTTAAACCTTAACAATCAAAAAGTTAAAAACAATTAAAGTACTATAATAAATCGTGGAAATATTTCATTTGCGTAAATTTATGTCACAATAACATATCACTTTGTGAGTACCCGTGTACTATACATATAACTTTAACATCCGTGACAGCAAGTCATAACATCACTATGTGATGATATGCGCGGTACGACTAAATCGGACGCAAACTATCAATCACATCAAGAAAATAGGGAATGACTATGGAAGCACTCACGTTAGTTGATATGGGTTTTTTATACACCGAAACAGTTACAAGTCCAAAGCACGTAGCAGGATTACAAATATTCTCAACCCCAAAAAATTACCCAGGTAACTTTAGCCGAGATCTATTTGATAATTTAATGTCACAGAAAGATATTAAAAAACCATTTAACAACAAACTAAAAAAACAAATCACGGGTCAATACTTCTGGCAAGAAGATAACAATATCGATCTGTCGTATCATGTACGCTTCGCTATGCTGCCAAAACCAGGTAATGAAGATCAGTTACTTAGTTTTGTTGAACACCAACATGAAACATTGCTCGATCGTAGCCGCCCATTATGGGAAATGATTTTAATTGACGGCTTAGCTGATAACAAATTTGCTATTTACGTTAAAGTCCACCACGCATTCACTGACGGCGCTAAAGCAAACCAACTAATCATGGCTTATTTGAGCGAAAATGTGGAATCACCAATGACGGCATTTTGGGCAATTGATCACCCACAAAAAGCAAGAATAACAAAAACAGCATTGTCACTATTATCTGATACTTCAAAACTTGTAACAAACCATGTGAAATCAATTCCATCATTAACCAAGCTAACAACAAAACTACTTTTTCAAGCTGCAAGCATGTACAAAGCAGATATGCCGACACCTTTTATGGCGCCTAAAACACTATTTTCAGTTAGTCCAAAGCGTGCACGCCGTGCCGCAATGAAATCACTGTCACTCTCACGTGTTAAAACACTTGGCCGCATAACAGGTGCCACAATTAATGATGTTGTTATTACTGTTTGCGATATGGCTATCCATAACTACCTAAAAACACGTAACGTAGTACTTAAAAAACCATTAGTAGCGCAAATGCCAATAAGTTTACGTGATGCTTCAGACAAGGTGTCTAACAACCAAGTAGCAATTAGTTTAGTCGAATTAGCTTATGCTGGTGAGCGTCCACTTGAGCGTTTAATGACAGTCAAAGAGTCATGCATCAAATTAAAAAATGAAACGAGGTTATTAACCAAAGAAGCATTAACGAGTTATACATTAGCAAGCCAAGGCCTAGCCGCTGCGAGTGAACTATTGAACTTGGATACAATATTACCGCCAATGGGCAATGTACTCATATCTAATGTACCAGGACCAAGCAAAGCGTTATATATGATGGGTGCTAAAATGGATAAATGCTTCCCAATTTCAGTACTACCACCGGGTATGTCGCTAAACATTACGCTATATAGCTACAACGGCTCTATTCATGTTGGTCTTGTCGCTTGTCGCTCTGCATTACCAGACTTAACAGAACTAGCAAGCTACATCGATGATGCTTTTACTGAACTTGAGAATGAAGTGCTAGACAGCGCCATTGAGACGGTATCAGATCATATCCATCTATTATCCTCTTCACAGCATAATGATGATATAAAAAAAGAAAGCGTTGAAATAATTAGTAATATGGCCAACAATGCATCGATGTTAAGCCCTCGTCCAGAAATTGATATTGAAGACTCTCGATTATGTGAAACAGCTTAGATCAATAGGAACATAGAGGAAATTGCAGTTAGTAACCTATATTACAGCGGCTAACTGCTTTAGATAATATCATTATTTATTTAGCTTAAAGGTGCTAAAACTCGGTGTAGATGATCTGCTATTTCAATACCGCTATCGGTTAAATACCCACCGTCGTCTCGTGTAATAAGCCCTTTTTCAAAAAGTGATTTCGCAGCACTAACAACAGAGGGGCCTGCTTCATTATGAACCTTAATACCTTCTAAATGAGATTTTGTTGGGAATTTAGCCAGTAATTTCATTTCTTCAAACAGTGTATCAGAATAATTGTTAGTCATAATTGCTCGCTTTTCTTAAATAGGAGAAGTTTCATCATAGGAGCTTCAAAGAATATTGCAAAATTAATAACCGAGTTAATAGGGGTAGATCAAAAAAAACCTAAGGAAACGAACACTTAAGGTCTAATAGGTCAGTATTTATGCAGCAATGTATATTACACAAACACTTTTTGCCTATTTAATGCTTAAACATTAAGGTCACGATAACAACGCCGAGCTTATTACTTGATATAGCAACTCATGCCCCGCGCTGTTTGGGTGTAATCCATCGGCCGTTAAATAGATTTCTTTACGATCATTGAATGGCGTGTAAACATCAATTAAATCAACATCATACTTCACCGACAAAGCCAACAATGCTTGGTTATAATGACGGATGGTTTCATCATTGCGAATACGATTATTTACATTCGGAATACCATCAAGCTGGGCTGCAATTGGCGTGATATTAATCAGAGCAACATTAGCACCCTTCTCAATTGAAAACTCAATACAGCGACTTATGTTGTCAATATACGTTTCAATATTAACAAGGTAGCTACCGTCTTGCTTAGCAAGGTCATTCGCACCATACCCAAATAGCACGGTATCCTGTTTATCAACGGCTTGTCGGGTCAAAAACTCATGTTGAAAACGTTGGATCAAACCATTTGTCGTTTCACCACTAATCCCCATATTAAAGACACTAATCTTATCTTTACCCGTTTCCACAAATTGTTTAATTAAACGAGTTTTAATACGGTCTGCCCAACCCCCATAGTCAGCATCACTTTCACCGCGTGTAATACTATCACCAAAACAAATCATGCTCGCCATATACCCTCACTCCGAAAATATCCATTAATAAACTATTGAAAATAAACTACTACATATCTCGAAAAGTTAATAGCATAACCTTGACTATGATTAAGCTTACATCAACAATGCAATTGCGAATGATTTTCAATTAGATTATAATATTTCTTATTTCGATAACTTCCGTCACTTACGAGTGCTCATATAAACTAACTCCGAATTATGGCGTCTATGGAAAATACATCATTAAACCGCGTTAAAAATGCATTTACACAGGGCATTTGGGTTACATTAATTAGCATTGCAATCGGCTTTAGCTTTAAGATTTGGTTGGCTCACTGGATCCCAAAGGACGACCTTGCCCTCTTTCATAGTGTCGTTGATATCATTTCTTTATCGTTAATATTAATGACTGGATTTCGCTCGTCCATGGTAGTGACTTACTCACAAACCCAAAATGACCGCGATATTATTAACATCTTCCGATATAGTTTAATCACCATGGTATTAATTACTTGGGGTTTGGTTATTCCTTATATTAAACATCAACTGCATATTGAAGTAAGTTATTACCAGTTGGTTGGTATCATATTTGGTATGGGGCTCAAAGTATATTTCACCAATCTTATTGCCATGTATCGACTGTATAATATTTCCAATAAGGTAGTATGGCTAGAACCCTTGGCCAATGTGTTCATGTTCTTCACTTGCTATTATCTACTTGGTCTAGATGCCCTTGTTTCACTCTTTTCAGGATTAACGTTATCATCACTGGCGATTGCTGTTTATATGTTTAAACATCGTCGTAAGGATATTTCTACACGTCCGTTATCGAGTGTACATCTTGATCCCAAGTTACTCAATTTTGTAAAAAAGAGTTTTACCGCATCTTTAGAAGCGGGTGCAAGTATTTTAATGATATACATAACCGTGCTACTCACCATTCGTCATTTTAGTATTGACGAACTCGGTGATTTCCAAGTTGTTGTACGACCGGTATTTACCTATCTAACATTACTGTTTGTTTTTCCTATTTACCGTTTTGTATTACCTGAATTAGCGGTTTGTGTGCGCAATGGCGACCATCAACAAATTAAGCTTATTCGTAATTGGATATTTAAGGTATCAGCCCTTGTAAGTATTAGCTTTTTCGGAGTTATGCTGCTGTTTGGCAATACGTTAGTTTTAACAATTTTCCCTGCAGAATATGATGGTGCAATCCCTGTCCTATTACATTTTTCAATGTTTTTCATCTTCCTTATGCTTAATGCTTATCAATTATGCTACATAAAAGCACATGGCCGTTTCATACAGAGCCTATGTATTCGCATCAGCGGTATCGTCACTTTGGTCGTTTCGTTTGAGCTATTCAATCAATTTACTGACAACGTAATAGCGATTATTGTGGCACTTTGTTGTGGCTATTTGATGATGTTCATTCTATCCAGTGCTGTTGAGCGACAAATACTAAAAAGCTATAGCATCACGATTTATCGCCAACCAAATCTCAACTAAACATCCACAACCAAAAAGCCAGTCACTGTTTATAACGAGTAACTGGCTTTTTTCAGATTAAGGAAACGTTCGATTTACAAGCGTACGCCTTCAATATTCAAGATCATATCAACATAAGCTGACGCAGGACCTAAGTTTGTAGTAATACCATAGTCTGTTAATTTAAGACTTGTTTCACCAGTAAAACCAACTCGATAACCGCCCCAAGGATCTGAACCTTCACCAACTTTAGCAATAGGGAATGTAATTGTTTTAGTGATACCTTTTAGGGTGAATGCCCCTGTTACAGTCCCATTTTCATCATCGCTAAATTTGATGTTGTTACTTTTAAATGTCGCTTTCGGAAACTTTTTCACATCAAGAAAGTCATTGCTTTTTAAATGTTTATCACGCTCTGCATGGTTTGAATTTAGACTAGCAGTGTCGATAACAAAATTAATTTTAGACGCACTTGGCGCTTTCTCATCATATGAAAAACCACCATCAAAAGTATTAAAACGGCCCCATAACCAGCTATAACCTAAATGCTTAATTTTAAATTGCACTGAGGCATGAGCACCATCGACGTCCACTTTATAATCTGCAGCCTGTGCGGCATTTGGCGCTACTAAAGCGAAAAGTGAACTTGCTGTAATAGCAGCGGCTAAAATTTGTTTTTTCATTCTATTTTCCATTTGAATTTGCCTTTAATATTTAAGGTCCGATAAAATCACTACTGTTATTTGTTTTCTGCTTGCCGTACTTTCAACATACGTACTAGCGTCTTATTTTTATTAATAAAGTGATGCTTAATCGCAGCGATGCCATGCACACCAGCGAGAACAATTAGCCCCCATGCCAAAATTTCATGTATTTCGCCCGCAATGTCCTCTTGATTATCAATAGAGAATGGGATTGCAGGTACACTAAATAACTCAAACGCATTAATGCCACGCCCATCGGCAGTCGAAATTAAGTATCCCGATATCATTAATGTAAACATGAGTAGGTATAATCCAAGGTGAACCAAATGCGCGCTCGTTATTTCAAATTTACTCGCATGCTCGTCTGCGCTATCTGGGCTGATATTGGTCCAGCGCCATACAGTGCGAACCAATAATAAACCAAACAATAAAATACCAATGCTCTTGTGCAAATCGAGCGAGCCTTTATACCAAGTATCATAATAAGTTAGCTCGACCATATATAAGCCTAAGCCAAACATACCAAAAATGGTTAATGCCATAACCCAGTGCAACAAAATCGATATCCAGCCATAAGCAGTCTTAGTATTTTTTAACATTTATGCATCCTTCAAATCAGTGGATATATAATAATCAGGTTTTAGCTATTAAAAAATAACGATTAATGCGAAACTATTGTGCAAATATGCACAGAACCTTTACATTAAATTAAATAACCCCATTGGCAGATGCCAATATAGCCACCTGTTTAAGTTGAGTATTTATCAACCTGTAAACATAATTAAAAGAATTTAGATATGAAAAATATTTCTTGGGATGATTATAAAATAGCTTATCAAGTCGCCATTGATGGCAGCTTAAGTCAGGCAGGTAAATCACTGGGTATTAACCATGCGACGGTGCTAAGACGCATCAATCAATTAGAATCGGCACTTGAGATAAAGTTATTTTTCCGCCACCAACGCGGTTATAAAGTCACGGATGCTGGTGCGATCTTAATAGAAGAATTACCTGATCTTATTGCTAGATTTAGCAAGCTAGAGCATCAGTTACAAAATATTGAGAGTAATATCAGTGGCGAATTACGTATATCAACCATCAACTCTTATTCAGCACAACTTGCTCCAGCGCTAAAGGCCTTTAGAGACATTCACCCTGCGATCAGGATCAAGGTACTCTCAACTGACGATATCGTACCACTCGAATCTGGTGCAGCTCATGTATCATTACGAGTTGGCCCAAAACCAGATGGTGCAGATTTGATTGTTAAAGAATTAACCCGCTTTAAAACAAGTTATTTCGCGTCAGCAGAATACATACAAACATTTGGTAAACCCACAACAAACAGTTCATATAATCAGCACTACTGGGCTTTACCTACTGCCGACAAATACCGAATCCCTTTTGTCCGTCATATCGTGGATAATATAGATAAAAGTAGAATTGTATTTCAAAGCAATCACTTTCCAGATGTGAACCAAGCAGTAATTGAAGGTATGGGCATTGGACCTATGGGTGAACATCAAGCCAAATTCTACCCTTCACTGGTTAAAGTGCAGTTGAATTCACCTCAATCAGAAGAAGCCATTTGGTTCGTCTACCATAAAGATTCAAAACACAGTGCGCGAGTCAAATGCTTTTATGCGTTTTTGCATGAACGATTGAAGAAATTAACAGAGCTAGAGAATAAATAACGTGGAAATAAATTGAGCCGGAAACGAAAACTTCCGGCTAAAGGAATCGCGTCAATAAATATGTTAAGACTTGCTTGTATTATTACACTATGTTTATTTAACTAATTGACTAATATCTTTAAAGATTGGGTTTTTAGCATTTGCTGTAAGTTCAAATAAGATTGATTCATAAGTAGTCGGTATAACCCCCGCTTGCATTAATCTTTCAATTGCCATTTTCGAATCAAATTCAGAACGTGCGCTCACACAGTCTGTTACAAGAACAGGCTGTAACCCTTCTTTAAGTAGATCTAAACACGTTTGTAGTACACAGACATGCGTCTCTATTCCGGCAACGATAACTACTTTTTTATTCGTATTTTTAATTGCTGTTAGCGTAGCCTCATTACCACAACATGAAAAAGACGTTTTATCAAAATGCGGGGCTGATTCAACTAATTCCTGTAACGCGGGGATCGTACCACCAAGGCCTTTCTTATATTGTTCATTAATAATAAAAGGCACGTCATGCAGTTTTAATCCTTTGACTAACCTAATCAGGTTTTTCTCAACAACATCGTTATTTACCACATGCGGAAAAAGTTTTTCTTGCACGTCAACCAAACAAAATACAGTATCTTGTACATTGATTCTCATATTATACCCCCAGTAACTTTTAAGTATTTCCATTCGAATATCTCATAAATAATAAAAACTCCAGCCGTTAAAGTCGAGTGACGTCATTTAAAACAACCCAGCATGTGATCTATGACTGATAGTTTAGGGTAACAAAATCAATCACATGGCCGATGGACAAACACATACAAAAACACAGTGTCAACATAAACTAACAACACACTAACATTAACAAATAAAAGATAACACAGGTCAAAGTTTGTCATTAATTTATTTGATACGCTAAAAAAATACTTTTTATAATAGAGATAGCTATGACAATACCTGTAGTTGATGTTAAAGCCAAACCACACGATGCTGAAGTAGACTATTCTGCATCAATAAATCTTATTTCAACAACCGATCCACAAAGTAATATTACCCACACTAATCAACACTTTTCCGACGTTGCAGGGTATACAATAGATGAAATGTACCACCAACCGCATAATTTAGTTCGCCACCCAGATATGCCTAAACAAGCCTTTTCTCAGTTATGGCAATATATCAGTTCCGGTAAAAGCTGGATGGGATTGGTAAAAAACAACTGTAAAAATGGCGGTCATTACTGGGTATCAGCCTTTGTCACTCCGATTAAAAATGCAAATGATGAAATAATTGAATATCAATCAGTGCGTAGTAAACCCGATAGAGAAGCGGTCAATCGAGCCTCAGTACTATATAAAAAAATGAGTACAGGTAAGTCAACCTCTCTCTCAGAACTACGCTTTAAACAAAATACGATATTATTTAGCCTAACCGCAACCACCCTACTTATTTTAGCTGCACAATTACTTACTTCAAATATATCATTATTAACCATAGCGACAGCGGTCACTACATCATGTTCTTTAGCTATAATCTGGTACACACAAAATAGAATTAAGCATTTAACTCAATTAGCTAAAAAAGCATACAATAACCCGTTAATGGAATATGTCTATACGGGTAAAAAAGATGAGTTTTCCACAATCGAATTAGCGTTAAAAATGCGTCAAGCAGAGCTACGCGCCATTGTCGGTAGAGTCAGCGAAACATCCGGTGATATTCTACAGTCTGCAGAAAACCAATTTTCTCAAACCAAACAAATACAAACCAATCTAGCGCAACAAAATGATGCGACAGAACAGGTCCGTGTCGCGATGGAGCAAATGTCGCTATCTGTCCGTGATATTTCAGAAAGTGCAGTACAAGCATCCTCGCTAACATCAGAAGCACAACAAATGTCATCCGATGGTCAAAATAGTGTTGAAACGACGATAAATTCAGTGCATGTACTACACAAAGAACTCGATAACTCAAAAAATGTTATCAATGAATTGTCAAAAGATTGTCTACAAATAGGTGGGATTCTTGATGTTATAGGCGTAATAGCAGATCAAACCAATTTACTTGCCTTAAATGCCGCAATTGAAGCAGCTCGAGCAGGTGAACAGGGCCGAGGTTTTGCAGTGGTTGCAGATGAAGTGCGT
The DNA here is from genome assembly GCF_900120065.1 of Moritella viscosa. NCBI lineage: Bacteria > Pseudomonadati > Pseudomonadota > Gammaproteobacteria > Alteromonadales > Moritellaceae > Moritella > Moritella viscosa. The sequence goes on along the minus strand of NZ_FPLG01000113.1, from coordinate 65,732 downwards.
TCTTTAGCACAAAAAACACAAGCGTCGACAGGCGAAATCCAACAAATGATAGCAAAACTTCAGCAAACAGCCGAACAAGCGGTTAACTCTGTCGATCGTGGTGTGGAATTATCTCGACAATGTAATGATCAAGCAGCTGAAACTGGTGAATGCTTAGCTAAAATTAATAATAAATTAAATTTGGTCACAGATAACAGCCACCAGATAGCGTCGGCAGTAGAAGAACAAGCTGGTGTAAGCGATGAGATTTCACGTAATGTTGAACATATTACTCAACTCAGTGTAGCGACCTCAGAAAACGGTGAAAACGCAGTGGAAGGCACTCGTAAATTGGTTGATAGATTAGAAGCAATGCAGCGTTTAATTAGTCAATTTAAAAAATACTAATAAAAAAGGAGCCTATCATGGCTCCTCCTTCATTTTCTCATCACGCTATTTTTCTATTATTTGTAACCTGTGGAACATACTATATAACACAGGTACAACAATCAGTGTAAGAACAGTAGCAAACCCTAAACCAAACATGATAGTGACAGCCATAGGTTTGAAGAACACATCAGGTAACAAGGGAATCATACCTAATACCGTTGTGATTGCCGCCATACAAACAGGACGAACACGACTCACAGCCGCATCAACAACCGCCTGATACTTTTCTTTACCACTGTGAATCTCAATTTCAATCTGATCAAGTAATACAATACCATTCTTAACCAGCATGCCTGACAAACTCAAGAAGCCCAACAGTGCCATAAAGCCAAATGGGGTATTAAGCGCGAGTAGCCCTGTTGTTACACCGATAATAGCTAAAGGTACGGTTGCCCATACAATCACCGCATTTCTCACATTATTAAATAAGAAGACCGTAATTAAAAACATGAACAAATAGCCCATAGGCATCGTTTGGAATAATGACGCTTGCGCTTTCGAAGACGATTCATATTCACCACCCCATTCGAGTGAATAACCCGGTGGGAAATCAAGACCTTCGACTAACGGTTGAATCCGTTTTTGTAAGGTTGCAGCAGTTTCATCACCTAAAGGATCGGGATCTGCAAATATGGTCAACATACGTTTACGGTTTTTACGCACAACAATCGGATCTTCCCAACGAATATTAACCGCTAATACCACTTGTTGTAGTGGCACATAACCTTTCAATACAGGACTCCAGATCTTCATACCTTCAACCGTACTGATATCCACACGTTCTTTTTCAGGTAATCGAGCAATAATGGGTAACAGGTTTGTACCGTCACGATAAATACCAACAGACAGACCAGAAAATGCCATTTGCAATAAATCATCAACGTCTGATTTAGTAATACCATATCGACGAGCCTGACTTTCGTTAAACACAGGTTCAATCACCTTAGTCCGTTCACGCCAGTCATGGCGCACATTAAACGCCCCTGGATCGGCACGCATAATATCAATAGCCTGCTGTGCTAAACCCCGCAATACCGTTGGATCAGACCCGACTAAACGCGCTTCAATTTTCGAACCTGATGCAGGCCCTAACTCAATACGTTTTAGTTTATATTCAATATCCGGATGCAGTGAATCAAGTTCCCCGCTTACTTTACGCAGCATTGGCATTACATCGTCATAACTAGCAACGCGTACAATCAATTCACCATACGATGCATAACTTTTCTCTGGTGCATAAGTTAGCATGAAGCGTTGTGACCCTTTACCCGTGCTTGAAGATACATGTAATACTAGGTCATTGGCTCTGACCATCTCTTCTAGCTCACGTAGTTTTTCATTGGTAGCACGAATATCAGTACCTTCCGGTAGCCAAACATCAACCATAAACATAGGTGTGGTTGACGACGGGAAAAACGCTTGTTTTAACTGCGTAAAACCATACAAACTTGCCGCTAACATTAAGATTAATGCGAATACTGTTATCCACGCATTTTTCATGCATGCTTCTAATGCGCGTTTATAAACAACAAAGACAACCCCTTTATACGGGTCATTTTCTTCACTTTCCGCATCAATTTTAATACCTTTAAAAAACATATCGGCAAAAAATGGCGTCAGTGATATGGCCGTAAACCAGCTTAGCATCAACGAGATAAGTAACACACTAAATAACGTTTGGGTATATTCACCCGTTGAATCTTGTGATAAACCAATAGGAGCAAATGCAGTAACAGCAATAACCGTTGCACCTAATAAAGGCCATTTAGTCTGCGTGACAATATCAGTTGCCGCCTGTAAGCGTGTTCGACCTTTTTGCACCCCAATTAAAATACCTTCAACCACAACAATGGCGTTGTCCACCAGCATACCTAATGCAATCACCAATCCACCAAGTGAAATACGCTGCAGATCAATTGCCATCATATTCATAAATACAAACGTACCTAAAACGGTTAGCAACAGGATTAGTCCAATTAAAATACCAGCACGTACCCCCATGAATAAAAGTAAAACAATGATAACAATAGCAATAGCCTGACCTAAGCTAATAATGAAGCCTTTTACTGACTTATCAACTTCATCTGGCTGGCTATATACAATATCAATATCGATACCAATCGGTTGTTGCTCTTTAAGTTCTGCTAGACGTTGATAAACCCCTTTACCCATTTCGACAACATTAACACCAGAAATAAATGACACGCCAACATTCAATGCGACCTTACCGTTAAAGGTGACTAAGTTATCGGGTACGTCTTTAAACCCACGCTTAATCGTTGCGACGTCACGTAGATAAATCAGCCCTTGTGCACCATCTTCTGTAATAATTAGATCGCCTAACGAGTCAACATCGGTAAATTCGCCAGTTGGGTGAACACGGATATATTCCGAGCCGACCCTCACCGCACCAGCACTCGATACCAAGTTTTGCGTTGCCAACGTGTTGTAAATAGTCGTTGGCGAAATGCCCAAACTACTTAAACGTTGCATCGACATTTCAATAAATACCTGTTCTTGCTGCACGCCAGATACTGATACTTTACCAACACCATCTACCAATTCGATTTCTCGACGTAAATAGTCAACATAATCATTCAATTCTTTGTAAGAGTAACCATCACCTGTTATCGCCAACAAAATACCGTATACATCACCAAAATCATCAATCACTGATGGTTCAGCTACACCAGGCGGTAAACGGGATTTTATATCATTCACTTTTCGGCGTAATTCATCCCAAATTTGTGGTAAATCACCCGGGCCATAATTATTTTTCATCGTCACCGTAATTTGTGACAAACCACGGCTAGAAATAGAATTCACCTCATCAACATACGTTAATTGTTGGATAGCTTTTTCAAGTGGATAAGTGACCTCTTCTTCAACTTGTAATGGCGTAGCACCTGGGTAAGATGTCACGACCATCGCGTCTTTAATTGTAAATGCAGGATCTTCTAATCGACCTAAACCAAAAAAGGCCATCGTACCGCCAATTAAGAAGATGAGTGTAATCATCCAGCTGATCACTTTATTTTTAATAAAATAGGCGGCGATATCTTGTTTCATTATTGTCCAGCCTCTTCAGTATGTGTTGAATTATTTATTGAATCATCAAAAATTTTAATCGATTGACCTTCACGTAAACGATTACCACCTGCAACCACAATTTTCTCACCGACTGATAAGCCCGAGCGTAAACGAACACCATCATTGACCACTTTACCCGTCACAATTTGGCGCTTACTCACTGTATTATCACTGTTCACAATCCAAACGAATTTTTGTGTTAAATTCAAATCATCGCCATCTTCATTTAAAATCGCTTCGAGCGGAATAAACGGTTCATTGGTCTTATAAATATTTAGCTTTTGAGCATCAGCACGCACCTCAACAGCCATCCCATCAAGAATAAATCTATCTTTAGGCATTGGCATCGTCAGTGTTACGACAAATGAGCCCACTTTAGGATCGGGTTCTGTAGTGAACTCTTTTAAATGTGCATCATACTCAGTGCCATCAGCCGTAATAATCTTAGCGCCAGGTCTAGAGGCTTCAACTTGTACCGCTGAACTTTTAGAATAAATAGTGTCCGGTGCTTGTAATTGAATATCGACCGTCGTTGTACTGTGAATATTCATCACCTGCTGGCCCACTTGAACATTTTCAAACTGCTGAATTGGTACATGTGAAATAACACCTGAAAACGGCGCTCTCAACGCCGTAAAACTCAAATTTAACTTGGCAATATCCAGCCTTGCTTTAGCAATACGACGCTGCGCTTTAAGCTCATCAAATTGAGACGGCGCAATATAACCTTGATCAACAAGCTTTGCCGAACGACGATATTGGCTATCTGCAATCGCGTATTCCGCTTTTGCATCATCAACTTCTAAACGGTAATAAGTCGGATCAATTTGAGCAAGTATTTGCCCCTGAGTCACTCGATCTCCCGGACGAACAGCAACAGATGTAACCTCGCCTTGCAACCGGAAAGACAAACTTGACTTATCCGCCGCAACAGCCACTGCAGGAAACGATAACTTCGCCATTTCTTCCGCTAATTGCACAGTATCGACTTTAACTAACTGTACTTTTTGTCTTGGCTCAACAATTGGTTTTTCACAACCTTGTAATATTGTCATCGCACTAAGCGCAATAACAATAGAGGGAAATTTTCTCATGTTACAGTCCTCGTTCCTTGACCCACGGTCTCACTTTCTGACCTTCGCGCAATTGATTTACGCCCGAAATCGCAACGTTATCACCATCATTCAAGCCCTTCGTTACACGCCTATTTTCATCTAATTCGATTTCACGCTTACGCACAAAACCTTGATCATCAACCTGCCATACAAAATATGAATCCCCCTTTTTCATTAACGCTTGTGGTGAAATCGAACCAACACTGCCTTTTGGAAGCGCAATACGGACTGAACCAGCCATCCCAGGTAAAATGTTTTTGCCTTCAGGACGATCCATATACAAGGTTACTTTATAGCTGGAGTTTGTTGCATTTGCTTCGGTATCAATTTCTTTAAATTGAGCAGGAAATGCTTCGCCCGGGATAGTATCGAAAATAACGGTAGGATTACGACTATATTCATTATTGAAACGCGTAAGTAGTTGTTCAGGTAATTGGAATGTTACATTGATAATACCCGCACGCTGAATATGCATCACAGGTTCTTTCGCCATTACATATTCATGATTTTCCTTTAAAGATAAGGATAAGGTACCATCATAAGGGGCTACCAAAGTCGCATAACCGAGGTTGGATTCTTGTTTACTTAACGCTGCTTGCGCTTGGTTACGCTTAGCCTTAGAAGTATCAAATGCTAGTTCAGACACAACATTTGTTTTACGCAATTTAGCATCACGTTTAAACTGTACCGAAGCCAATTCATAATTTGCCTGTGCCTGTTCGACTTGTAATAAAAACTCATCTTGGTTCAAACTAGCAAGCTTTTGCCCTTTTACAACATTGTCGCCGGGGTTGGCATCGACCGAGGATAAAAGACCTGAAACACGGAATGCAAGTACCGCTTTGTCGTCTGCTTCAACCACACCAGGAAAGGTACGAAATGTATCTTTTATACCGACATCAACCGCTTGTAACTTAACAGGCCGAGAGTCTGGTTCAGGTATTACAACCTGTTCCTCACTGCAGCCAGATAATAGCAAACTGGTAATAACTGTAGTTGCTAGAATTCCCTTCATATAATATCTCCAATAAGACTCTTACGTGTTTCAAATAACGTTAAAAATATGGTAAACCGTCGCACAAACTGTTATTCAATAATAGCCTTGTAAATAGTATTTACAACGACTTATCCATTATAGGCATATATCAAGCGCACAAAATCACCTCCATGAATAAAATACTTAATGCAGACATCAGAAACGATGAAATAATTCAAAAAATACTTCAAAGCTAGGCTGGATGTATAAATACCGCACACTAATGACGATTCAAAGACAAATGACCAAGGACATTACAAATGAAAAACTCTAGATTATCGTTACTGACTTGCAGTATTTTGCTGACTACAATAACAGTAACGAGCGATCTTCACGGGATGATGATCAGTTGGAGATATTTGATGGGAACAATGGGCGAGGAAGAATAACTTAACAACCCGAATCTTCAAAACCAATAATAGGCTGAGAACCTTCAATTTCTAAATTAGCGTAGTAGGCAAAGCAACTTCCAAGTACATACCCATTTGGCCAAAAGAAAACAACATGCCCTGATGTAACCGTATCAATAGCCGGCTCATTCGTATAACTGCGATTACCAAGAATACAAAATGCAGAGTTATCACAAGGTACAGTTAACCAACTTGGCGTCCAAGTTGAACTCGGTAGATCCATATTCAGCAAATAGCGCATCTGTCTTGCATCTGGCTTAGGATTACCAGCCACTAATGTGACCGTATTACCATTATAATCGACACTCGTTTCTGACCCGTCAATTTCTTTACGAACATTGACCAAGCCTATTGCCGCTTTCAACGTCGCACTGACACTTTGCACTACAGCACTACTTGCATCGTGCTTCATATGAATAAATTTAGGGATAGCTGTCGCGACTAGAACACCTAAAACGATGATCACTATCACTAATTCAATTAATGTAAATCCGTTATTGTTTTTCATAACATCAACTCATTCTAGCTTAAGCGGAAACACGATATAAATATAGAATGAGTACTCTAACTTGTTAACAAAATAAATCAATACTCTAAAGCATAATATAATTGCCCACTTAGAGATTTTAATAATATAAAGTCAATTCCATTGGCATATCTTTAATACCTGCTCTTTCCCGAACGCCACTCACAGGCACAAATCCAAATTTTAAATACACATCAGCAGCATTCAACGCTGAATTAACCGTAAACTTGCCTTCGTTACCATTAGCTAAACATACGTCTCTCGCCAGTTCCCATAATGTTCTAGATAACCCCTTCCCTTGTTGTGAGTCTGCAACAAATAGATGGTACAAATGCGTATTTTCTTTCATCCCAACAACACCAATTAGTTCGCCATTTAACTCTGCAACATGATAAACATAGCCTGCATCTAAATAGTTAGATATACAATTTGGCGCCATAGAATTAAGAATTAACAACCCACCCTCTTTACTACAAGTGGGTAAAATGTATTTAACGACAAGTAGTGCGATTAACTGACTAATTTCATTAACATCATCTAAATTGGCTTTTCTTATTATCATTAAATATCCTTAGCGTACTAGCCGTTCGTTTATACCTAACCTACACGCTAAGAAATTGTTATTCAACATATAATCCTAGGTACTTAATCGACCTTTAATCAATAAGAAAATAAAATAGCTTCCTCCGATAAGAGAAACCAAAATACCAGCAGCTAGCTGAGCCGGATATAACACAACCTGACCAAGCCAATCAGAAAATTGCACTAAAAATCCCCCTAGTAACGCGCTAACCAACAATTGTTGCTTGACGCTTTTTGCGCCCAACATAGCTGCCATATGAGGTGCAAGTAAACCAATAAAGGCAACAGGCCCCATATTAGCGGTGACAAACGCCACTAATAGCGCGACCAAACAGAGTAATAATACAAATGCCACGGAACCATTTAACCCTCGCGAAAACGCCATTTCTTTTCCAGCAGATATTAGTGTTAACCAACGTGACAGTGAGAACGCTAATAGTAATAATAACATGACACTCACGGCAAGAATCACAGCTTGATCTGCACTAACTCTGTAGCTAGAACCCGCCAACCAAGCTAAAATACCATAAACATCATCATTACCACGCGCTAGCGCAAATTGTACAAAGGCTTCAATTAATGCCGTTAGCGCAATACCAGTAAGAATTAATTTCGGTGGTGAATAATCATGTTTTTTACCTAAAAGTAAAATAATCACTAACGCCCCCATCGCACCAACGAATGCAACCATTGGACCCGCTTCGAAAATAGTAATACCCCAAAACATACTCGCAAATACTAACGCAAAAATAGCCCCTGCTGAAATGCCTAAAATATCAGGGCTCGCAAGTGGATTATGAATCAAACGTTGTAAAATTGTACCTGCAACCGCTAACCCTGCCCCCGCAGCTAAAGATGTTAAAATACGCGGCCATCGTATCGACCAAGAAAATGCATCAGGCCATGCGAATGCCCAAGCGCTATCTTGCATAACGAAGACACTTGATAACGTCACAGAGAGCAGCAGACTAACTAAAATAGCAATAAAAACCCGACTACTTAAACGGCTAATACCTTGTGGTAAACGAAATACCATTTGATCTTGTGCCTTTAAGGCACTTCGACTAAACCAAATAAGCGCAGGTGCACCAATCATTGCGGCTGCGGTTCCACTCGGTATAAAATCGAGTGTAAACTGACTTAACCATGCAGCTAAACTATCCGTTAACACTAAAAATAGCGCCCCTAATAACAAACTATAATAGAGTTCATCACGTGCGGTTCTTGCACCTAAAAATCGGGCTATATTAGGCGTTAATAATCCAACAAAACCGATCACACCAACGGCTGTAATTGCAGATGAGATTAGCCATACACCTACTAGTAATAACAGCAAAAATACCGGCATAATGTTAAGACCTCGAGCGCTCGCACCTTGCTGACCAATGCGCATTAACGTTAATACTCGTGGTGCTACCGCTAAAATAATCAACCCAACCAGCATACGTGGCATTAACCAATACACCCAATCCCAACCATTTTGAGCAAGATCACCTGCGCCCCAAATAAACAAATTTTTAGCATATTGATCATTAAGTAAAATAACCGCAGTCGCCAATGCACCAAGTAATAAATTAACCGCCATCCCCGCAAGAATAACGGGCAAGCCTGAAAGGTTATTAAGTCCAGTAATGAGTAACACTAACGCCATTGCCAATAACGCCCCAAATAAGGCAAATATATTACTATTTTCAATACCTAAATCAGGAAAAAATACCGCCACCAATACCAAGGCTAACCAAGCACCCGAAGAGGAGCCAAAAGTTAATGGCGATAACAGTGGGTTTTGCGTTAACTGTTGCATTAAACTGCCGACTAAACCTAAGCTTGCCCCCACCAAAATAGCGATAGCCAAACGTGGTAAAATAGCGTAAACAAAATCAACCTCAACAAACTCGCGTGGTTCTAAACCACAGATTAATGCTAACTGCTCAGTGATCGTTAATTCAGTTTGTAACTGCAACGATAAAAACAGCGCTAGCATCAACGCCAGCACTGTCATTAAATACCTCAACATCTATCTTCCCGCTCTAACAAGTTTCTATTTAAATTCGTGATTAATACCACAAAATCAATGCGCTAATTAGCGGACATTTCATTCGACTTAGCCGCTAGCGCTAATAAGCTTTCGGTGATTCCTTCCGCAATGTATTGAATTGACATTGCCCCACCATAACTCCAACTTGTCGCAACACTATTAACACGCTTACCCCGAACAAAAGGCATCGACTGCCATAACCTTGAACGAGATAATGCCTGTTTTTTATCAAATGGTTCAAAGTACAACACAGTCCCATCCGTAATGGTATGAAGGTCAGAGATGCGTTTTTGTACTATTCCCCATTGGGTTACAGGCAGGTCCAGCGCTGGTTTTATACCTAATTGCTTTAAGGCATATTCTGGCATCGAATTACCGCCATACAGAAACACAGATGTTGTACTCGCAAAACGCATTGTCGTAACTTTTGGCAGTTCCCCATCGTAAGCCAGCAATAAGCGCTGCTTTAAATCACCGAGCTTATCTGCCATTGCTTTAAGCTTTTGTTCTGCAAGCTCTTGCCTATTAACAACACCAGCTAAATTGAGAAAATTGTCTATTGCTGCTTGTGCATTATCATGAGATGCACTAAAAGTTTGATAAAATAATACGGGTGCTATTAGCTCCAATTTACTTTGTAAATCAGCTTGCGGTGATGCAAAAATAATAACATCCGGTTTCAGCGCTGCGATCTTTTCATAATTAGGCTCAACTCGGGTACCAATATCTTGCACTTCAGCGGGCACTTCAGGCTTACTTACCCATTCCTTATAACCCGCTATGTCAGGCATACCAACAGGAGTGACACCGAGTTCTAATATTTGCTCGGCCAGATCCCAATTAAGCACCACAATACGCTGCGCATATTGCGCTAGCTGCTTGTTACCTTGACTGTCTGTTACCGTTATTCCGGCCTGTGAGAATAACGGTGTTACTAGCAGTACCGATACGATAAATAATTGAACAAATTTAGTCATTTTTTTTCTCTTTAACATACAACAGCAACCTTCTCATCTCGGCTCGGATGAGCTATTAATTTAATATCAGTACCATACAAGGCAGAGAGTCTTTCACTATCTAACAACTTACTGTGATCACCTGAAAAACTCACTTTCCCTTGTTTTAAAGCAACCACACGCGTCGCAAATCTTAGTGCTAAATTGATATCATGTAGGATAACGATCACTCCCTGCCCAGTATCTTTATTAAGGGATTGCAGTAGTGATAGCAAATCATATTGATGGCCAACATCAAGTGCAGATGTCGGTTCATCCAAGATTAATACCTTTGATTGCTGTGCCAACAACATCGCAATCCACGCTCTTTGGCGTTCACCTCCCGAAAGGCTATCTGCAATATGATCGGAAAATTGAACAATATCGGTTTGTTGCATTGCCGTTTGGATAATATCCGTGTCTTGTTGGTTATAACGCCCGAAGGTACCTCGCCAAGCAAAACGTCCTAACCGCACAAGTTCTTTCACTGTTAACCCTGCGACTTCGGGTAAACGTTGAGGTAAAAACGCAATATTCTGCGCTAATAGTTTTGTTGATAGTGAGCTCATTGTTTGTTCCGAGAACTCAACCTTACCGCTATCAGGTTTTAACTGACCTGCTAATACTTGTGCTAAGGTCGACTTGCCAGATCCATTGTGACCGAGGATCACCGTAAACTCATGACTATCGATGTGCAGGTGATCAATAGCTAAGATATCTCGCCCATCACGGTTCACAATGACATTTTTCAATTTAAACATTTAAATCCTACTTATTCTTTGGGCAGTTAGAACACAAGTCACCGTCATCTCGGCGGTAATGCATGCAACAACTGATACGTTTAACTGACCATGTTTCAGCTTTGGGGACTTTATAAAGCGCACTCAAGTGTTTATTCGGTAAATCAAGCGCAGCAAACCAAAGTTTTGCCTGTTGGTAGGCATCGAGGTCAGTACGTAATTGTTGTAGTGCACTAAGGTTGATTAAAATACTGTCTGCTAATAAATGTGCAACAAAACCTGGTCGCAAGCGATATTGCTGCGAAAACTGTTCTCGTAACGCAGCAAATAATAACTTCAGTTCTTGTCCAGAATAAGTGATTAACTCCCGCAAATCCCCGGTAAATAAACGGTATTCTGGTAAGGTGAATCCAGCGACAAGTCCATTCTCCCCTTGATACTGTCCAACTAAGCTTAATTTAGGCACAGCATGGGTCGCATAAACGCCAATAAACGCGAGGTATAGCGGTTGCCATATCAACATAGTCCAACCCCGTGTTAACCAATACGAAGAGCCTGCCTCTGGATGTTGCACCTGCCAATAATGATACAATTTATTAATCGCAACCTGACTATCCTGCTGCGGATTAAAATGCGCTTTTTCAGGTTGATCCAATCCCCCATTTAATAAGGGAGTGATGGATAACGCGGTTTGAAAAAATTGCGCATAATACTTAGCCTGCATATCGGTATCTTTATCTAGAGGCATAAATTATCCAGGCATGACACCTGGCCCTATTGAAAACAAAATTAACAATTAAAAGTTAAATTTCACGTTAGCTGTGATATCACGTTCAGCACCAAACCAGCAATTGTCCGTGTCATAACAAGAATAATAGTCAGTTCCAAACAAGTTACTTGCTACCACAGAAATACTTGAACCATCTAAACTATCGCTTAAATAAGACAGGTCATAAGAAACTGACAGATCAACTAATGTGTAATCAGGTACTTGATCTCTATTCAGTGCATCAATCTGTGTTTCACCCACATAACGGATACCCGTACCGATAGTCGTACCAGCAGCCATTCCGTTATAAAGATAATAATTTAACCACACATTAGCTGCATGTTTTGGTACCCAAATCGGCGTTTTACCTTCCAACCCAGTATTATCCTCAGTCACTTTCATGTCCATATAGGTATAACTCACCGCAAGATCCATATTGTCGGTTAGCATTGCATTCGCTTCAACCTCGACACCTCTAGACTGAGTTTCACCCGTTTGAACTTTATCGTATGCTGTGCCTGTCGGATCACGCGTTAAATCATTCTGCTTGGTAATGTTAAACAGTGAAACAACAAACTTTTTACTCATATCTGCAGATTCATACTTCAGACCCGCTTCCCACTGCTCACCCGTCGATGGTACAAACACATTCCCATGGCGATCTTTTCCCACTACAGGCTCAAAGCTCTGCGCATAGCTAACATAAGGTGCTAAGCCATTATCAAAGCTATATAAACCACCTAAACGGAAAGCAAAGTTATCTTGTTTAATGGCTGCTGCAGTATCAACCCCTGAAGCATGGTCTGTTGATGTTTGTTCATATTCATCATAACGACCACCAGCAATGACAACCAAATTACCTAATACCAGCTGATCTTGTAGATAAAGTCCGACTTGATTACTTTCTAGATCAAAATCTGTGGTGTAGGTGAAATTAAGCGAGCTACCGTCAATTTGTTGATGATTAGGGTTAAACACATCAATCGATGGCGCACTGGCATCTTTATAAATAATACGCGAATCAAGTTGCTGATAATCAAACCCTAATAGCACGTTATGTTCGAGTACGCCGGTATTGAAACGACCTGAAATTTGATTGTCGATAACAAAGCTTTGTGATTTCTCATCCGTAAGATACGCATTACGGCCAACGGTACGCATATCGCTCTGCAGCGCACCGTTATAGGTATTTTCTTGGTAAGCATCCGCATCCATGTAACGCGCATTCATCAAGAAGGCCCAGCTATTATTAAACTCATGGTTAATTTTATAGCCCAGCATCAATACTTCACGCTCATAGGTATTCCAATTTTCATCACCTGTGAAAGTACTCGAATCAAGCTGCCCGTTAGGATTTGATAACACACTCCCCGCCCCAGGTACTGACGTGTAAATACCTGCTGATGGATCATTTTGGTAATAAATATTAAAATTAACGAGCGTCTTATCAGATACCTGCCAATCTAAAGACGGGGCAAAAACATAACGTTCTTCTTCCGAGGTATCTGCTTGCCCATCTTTCTTACGCACCATACCAACAACACGATAAGATAAATTTGTATCAGAAATCTGACCTGTTGAATCAATAGAGAGTTCTTTACGATCAAAATCCCCCCCCGTCACGGTCACATCCGTACTCTGTTCTTGTTGTGGCGATTTAGCAATGAGATTGACCATCCCGCCCGGTGGGATATTGCCATATAAAACAGAGGTTGGCCCCTTAAACACTTCGACTTGTTCAAGTGCAATTGAATCAATTTGTGGCTGTAGATTCCAGCCATTAAACATCAGCGGCAAACCATCATAAAAATTCTGATAGTTAATAAAACCACGAATATTAAATAAATCTAATCGAGAAACCGCGCCCCCCCTTAGTTCAGTATTCACTGCGGGTACGTAACGCAGTGCTTCCGCTACCGACTTCACCCCTCGTAAATCAAGCGTTTCTCTATCTACGTCAGTAATCGCTTGGGGTGTATCGATCGGCGCTAGAGCCGTTTTTGTCGCTGTGTTTCGATAAGCTTTGCCAAAGACAGTCATTTGTTCTTCAGTATTATCGCGACTTGACTGCTCGGCAAAAGCTGAACTCGATAACGCGCAAATAATGGCAAACGCCACTGGGGATAATATACGGGCAGGTTGGTGCTTCATTCGGTCTCCAAATTTCAATTTATGCAAATGATAATTATTATCGTTTGTATTGTATAGAGAGATTTAGAGAAAAAATTAACAATTTGGTGCAATAATCAAAAAGTTCAAATTATTTTAGCTACGAGGTTCGATTGGTAGCCAGTATTCCATATAAGAAGATGAATCTTCAGGGTCATAATTTACCGGATAGACTTCCAATTCATAACCATCAACACTGTCATAATTTGAATCCGGTATCCAATGTGAAAATAACCAAGCAAGTACTTGTTCTAATTGTTTAATCGGACCTGTAAATGGAATAACGGCATACTCTTGTGCAGGTACATCTATAGTATCTAGTGACGTGTTGCCGAGTAAAGCACCCGCGATACTGCCCGCCCAATAAGGGATCGCATCTATATCATCATTGGCTTTAATCACTCCGATAACACCAATCAACTCTATATCCGCAGCCAGTGATGAGCTTTCATTCAATACGGACAACATTTCAGCTTCAGGCAAGTTTTCAACAAATTCAGACCAAATTAGCGGGACTTGCTGTTGGTAATTAGGTGTTAATGAAAACAATCCTGAAATAATGCCAGATCTGCAGTGAAGCGTAAATTCTGGGCGGGTTTCAATACGAATTTGTAATAATCGAGCCTCTAAATCAAAGCTATCTAATACCCTTGAACAGAGTTTAATTGGTGTGCGCAAGCCAAGGCGTTTACCACGTCGTCGATACGCCATTGGTGAATACGAAAACATATTTTTAAACGTACGGCTAAAGCTAACTTCAGAGCTAAAACCTAACGCCAACGCGATATCAACAATCCGAGTTTTACTGCCTAATAATTGCTCAGCCGCTAAACTCAGCTTCAGCTCTCGCACATACTGTGCAAGATTCAGTCCCGTTTCAAGATGAAATACACGCTGTAATTGCCAACGCGACCAGCAACTTTTATCCGCTAGTAGCTCAACTGATAACGGTTGGTCTATGTTTTCATTGATAAAATCCAACAACTTTCCGATGCGAGTAAAACGGTTAACTTGTTTTTGGTTTTCTTTTTGCATCGTACGCACAATACCTTTGGCAAATGACCGAGGAGAATAAGAGAATTTAGATAATCTATTATAAGAATAATTCTCATTTGTGCAATTAAAGCGGAAGGATAAATATCATCATCCCTATCTATAAATTTTCTATTATGTATCGTTTTCATTTTTATGTTCAGCACCCGCTTTAGCGCGATCTAATATCTTAAACGTTTCTCGAATAATAGCCTCAACATGAGTTCTACTTTGAACTCTTTTAGGTAGTGCAGCACGGTCAGCTTCAACACCTTCAATAAGGCTATTTATTAACCCTTGATTATCCTCTTCAAGTTTCTGAATAATCATGGTTATCAAATATGAGCACGCATCTGCTTTGGGGTTCTTCATACATAGCCCTTTTTAACTTTCAGCTGGAAAATTAGAAATATAATTCTATATACAGCCTAAATAAAACAACCGTACCACCCCAAGCATACCATGTAAAAACAATAACTTAACACACTTTGGATTTACGTATTTAATCTGATATATAAACGCATAAAATAATGAATTCTCAGCATTTAAAAACATGTAAAACCTTAAACCGTAATATATTCTAATGGTGATTTACCCATTATATTACGAAAGGCTGCGATAAAAGCACTCGGGGTGCTATATCCTAATTCTAGTGCGATGTATGTTACCGATTTTCCATCATGTAATTGTTCAATACTGCCTGTATTACTTGGTTCTTTAGTCAATGAAAATAGAATATATTTATAACAAGGAGCAAACAAAAAATGATTGGTCTAGTATAATTCATTGCCTAATTACCTTTGGCATATCGAAACTAATGCCTTGTGCCAAGGGTAACTCACTACCGTAATTAATAGTATTTGTAGTGCGGCGCATGTAACTCCTCCATGCATCGGAACCACTTTCTCTACCACCACCCGTGTCTTTTTCGCCGCCAAACGCACCACCGATTTCCGCACCGGACGTACCTATATTGACATTGACAAGCCCACAATCAGAACCCCTTACACTCATAAAAATCTCGGCTTCAGCTATGTCTTTAGTGAAAATAGCGGACGATAAGCCCTGACATACACTGTTTTGTATTACAATGGCTTGCTCAAGTGAATCATAACTGTGCACATAAAGTAAGGGCGCAAAGGTTTCTTGCTGAACAATTTCAGCTGTCGATTCAATATCAATAATGGCAGGCGTAATATAAAAACCACACTCTTTTTTATCTTTATTCATTACATGAGGTCGTTCATAACCACCTGTAACGAGTATCCCCCCTTGCTCAATGGCTGTACTTATACTCGCTTTCATCACATCAATGGCTTGCTGATTAATCAAGGGCCCCATTAAATTTTGTTCATCAAAGGGGTCGCCAATACTCACTGTGTTATAAATAGCTTCAAGCTTGGTTAGTACTTGATGTTTAAGGCTGCTATGCACAATCAACCTACGCAACGTTGTACAGCGCTGGCCGCTCGTACCCAATGCTGAAAACGTGATTGCCCGAATAGCTAACTCAAGATCGGCACTAGGACACACAATCATGGCATTATTACCGCCAAGCTCTAGTAGCGTACACCCCATTCTCGCAGCGACACGGCAATTAACCGCTCGCCCCATGGCACATGACCCTGTCGCTGATACCAAGGCAACATCCTTATGATCGACCAATTGTTCAACCTGAGTTTTCTCACCGAACACGATACTGCTAAGTTCCTTGTTCCCCCCAAATTGTTTAATGGCTGACAATAATAATTGATGACAAGCCAATGCGCTGAGTGGCGTTTGACTTGATGGTTTCCAAATAATGCTATTACCACAAATCAAACTCAATGTGGCATTCCAAGCCCATACCGCCATGGGAAAATTAAACGCAGTAATGATCACAACAGGGCCAATAGGATGCCATTGCTCCATCATTCTATGATTAGGTCTTTCGGTCGCAATGGTTAATCCATAAAGCTGTCGCGATAGACCAACAGCGAAATCACACACATCAATCAGTTCTTGCACTTCCCCTAGGCTTTCTTGAAATGGCTTACCCGATTCAAGGCTAATCATGGTGGCTAATTGATGCTTTGCTGCACGCGCTTTTTCGGCAAACAGTCGTACTAATTCACCACGCTGTGGAGCAGGCACACTACGCCAATGATAAAATTCGGTTTTAGCACTGCTAATGACCTGTTTGATCACATCGGGTTCTGCGTGACTTATTGAAGCAAATGATTGACCATCATTAGGGCTAACGACCTTCACACGGCTATCACTATCAAAACGTTGACCACCAAGATAAGCGCTACCGTAGCACTTATCGTGAGCATAAAAACGACCAAGTACTGTTTTCAAAATTGCCTCATGCATGTGATTCTCCTCGTCATTACCGTTAAATACTTAATTCCGCGTCTCGATAAGCTTTCGCAAACTCATTGCCCAAAAAGTCTTCAATGTCTAACGTCTCTTGTTCAACGAAACCCTGCCTTTGTTCACGACTATTTAAAATTAAATCTACCGTGGTCACTGTGGCGCTGGCTGTCGATATTTGGATCGCGCTCTGTTCAGCAGTATGTCTAAGCAGAAAAGTACGACTACACTGCCTTAATCTTTCGTCAACATAACCAGTCGCTACCACAGAGATCAACACCAGATCTTGCATAGTGGTCGCGACCGAGCTTTCAAATATCTCCATTAACATGTCTCGACGCTTACCTTCTTCCCCTAACCGTAAGTCATGAAATAAGAACTTCATCAACTTACAATGCCCTGGATAACGGATCGTTTTATAAGTCAATTCTCGCAGTTGACCATCTAAGGAATAACAAAGATTAGCCAGCCCTCCAGAGGTATTAAATGCTTCATATTCAACACCTGATATAGAAAATACTTCTCTGCCTTCTAGTGGTTCTGTTAATGTCGGTATATGATTTTTGATTGATTCACAGGGATTAGCATATTCGTTAATTAATCCTTCTGTTGACCACGTCAGGTTGTACATCATTTGATTGGATGGATATTCAGGTAAGGCTCCTACGCGTAATTTCAGACTATCTAGACGGTCAAAGCTATACCGAAAGCTGTAACCCAAAATGCCAATAAAACCCGGTGCCAAACCACATTGAGGCATGAATACCTGCCCCGGCGCTGCAGCTAATGCAATCTCTTTAATTGCTTGTGTACAACGTACATCTTCGGTTAAATCAAAATAGCTACAACCATTAGCTAAGGCAGCCTCCGCAACATAAGGGTTATCATTGAATGTTAACGCTGAGATCACCGCATCTTGCCCTGCAAGAATGTCATTATAATCGCGCATTTCAGAGGATGTTTCTGATAATAATTTAGTGGGAAATTGATGACTAAAACGAGCCACGGCATTCGGGGTGATATCCGCCCCTGTGACCTCATAATCGTCATGACTATGTAAGATTTGGGCAATTGCACCGCCAATACGTCCAAGCCCTAAAACAACAATTCGTTTTGCCATTTATAACTCCCTTTGACTGAGCTCTTATTGATAGATGAGTACAGTCTTATCCGTGTTCCATTTTTACTGATTCAACCTCGTTACGGATGAAATCACCTTTCTGATAAAGCAAGGTTACGAATAAATAAGTACGCTGTTCACGCCTAGCTTTTATCATCTGAGGTGCCACTGCTAAGTATCGATTTCATATTAGTCGATTCAAATATTTTATCTGCACTCATTGGTACAAACCCTTGGTATAATCCGCCAGTTTCTTGGTTAAAGCGCTGCGCAAATTCGTAATAACAACTGCTTATTACTTGCTCGCCCGCATCTTTGAAATCAACAGTGCAAGTATCAGCCATGGTTGATGCTTGAATTAATAAATCGGATGGCGTGCCTTTGATCACCCCACCAGCATCATTAAGTTGATAACCTTCTTGCTGTAATAACGCCACAACGTCTGACAATTCAGGGGAACTTTTTAATTGATTTACAAATAGAGTGAAATGGTTAGCACGCAACCCCCAGACAGATAACCAAGCGGCATATTCCGATTCAGCCAATAGGGTTTGGTAGTCTGCATAGCTTGGTAACGACCACAATCTGCCTGCACTTAATAATGGACTAAGCCCCCAGCTCGATT
Source organism: Moritella viscosa (assembly GCF_900120065.1). Classification (NCBI taxonomy): domain Bacteria; kingdom Pseudomonadati; phylum Pseudomonadota; class Gammaproteobacteria; order Alteromonadales; family Moritellaceae; genus Moritella; species Moritella viscosa. The sequence continues at coordinate 46,701 of NZ_FPLG01000113.1, read as the reverse complement.
GCTCAAGTAAAGGGGACTTTAATGTCGCTTTTACCTGTTCGATAATGTCTTGAATAATGGCCTGAGAAGTGTCGGATAAAGACTGCCAGCGCAGTTCACTAATGAATATTTTGGTCGGTGACTTGTCATGAATATAACAACGCGCATCTAACTTTTTAACGTCGAACTGGTATGAGTCAAGGTGCCGATAACCAAGTGCTAATATCTCATCTTCTAATATATCTATACTGATATGCGAGTCGGCGAAGGTACGAAAAGCAACATGGTCATTCACTAACTCTTCACCGCGACTTTCAAACAGCTGATGTATCTCGACTGCTTGTGGGCTAATAACACTGTACTGCTGCCAGAGTTTGGTAACAAATGCATCTAAAACAGACATGAGTTATCTCCTTAATTGCATTACCGTTATGAGAGATTGCTAATACTAAGATAGGTGATGAAGTCAGGTTTCGCTAACAAGCAAGACGAGGTAAGTGATCTAGGAGAGGAATGAACTGATGACAGAGCTATACACCAGATTAAAACGTTGGGGAAATATCCTACGAATAAACAGTCTACAACGAAAAGTAGACTGTATTCACGATTAAGATTTTGGTTAGCGTAGCAGGTCGAGAAACTCAACTGGAGCGGGTGCTTCAAAAGTCAGTCGCTCACCCGTTTTTGGTCGAGTAATACTAAGGCTTAATGCATGTAGTCCCATACGCGGACCATCAGTGCCATAGCGAGGATCGCCAATCACCGAATGTCCTAACCAGGCCATATGGGCACGGATTTGATGTTGTCGACCTGTCTCGAGTTTAACTTCAACCAGTGTCCGTTCTTTTACAGTTCGCAGCGTTTTAAAATGCGTGACGGCATTTTTGGCTTCCGAATGTGGACCAACAATCATTTGATACTTCTCTGGGTCCATTCTCAAGGGCTGGTCAATACGTCCTTTACTTGACTTAGGGCTACCTTCAACTACGGCAAGATAGGTTTTTTCGGCCTCTGACCATCCCTCATTAACAGCTTCACGCATCTCACGAGACGTTGCAAACATCAACACACCCGATGTATCACGGTCGAGGCGATGAACAGGCCATAAAGCAACAGAATTTTTTGCATGTGAGAGTTGCTTGCGAAGAATAGCAAGCGCATGCTGTTTGTTTTCATTGGCTGCTGCCACTGACAACAAGCCTGCAGGTTTGTTAATGACAACAAGATCATTGTCCGAATACAAAATTTCAAGGCGGCGAACACCCTGTTGCGTGTTCTTTCCCGCTGCTCTAACCTCTACATTGTCGCCAACTTCAAGCTCATGGTCATGCTTCATGATCTGCTGATCGTTGACCAGTACACAGCCTGTTTTCAGGCGCTGTTTTATGTTTTTTCGACTCCAGCCTTTTAGCTGAGTATTGAGGAAAATAAGTAGACCAGAGGCCTCTTTCACTCGTAACCTATCAGACATAGTAAGTTATTCTCCAACCTGCTTTTCCAGTAATGCTTTAAACATAATAATCATCACTTAACATTTATATAGTAGACGTCTCGATTTGATAAAACGAACCGTCCTGTAAATTACTTTTTAATCTTGTCAGTTATATACCCAAGACTAATGATGAGCCTGAGTATATTGATATTAATTTTCAGTACAAGATAAACCTGACTGTTTGGCCAGAATACTCATAACACGGTATAAAACCATCCATTAAGTATTACGAATGGAACAAGCTTAAACCCTACAACAATCATTCAATTCTAAAATACCCACAAATATCAGGGGTATGAAATAAAATATTAAAATATATTTTCAGATAGCATATCCACCTACTTTAATGCGACATTTACACGAAAACATGAAATTTAATTGTGCATTTAATAACCCGCCATTACGCCATTCAAACCGTTATAATTGTCCAATTCACCCACCTAAACCTGTAGCGTATCGCCCTTAAACCTTGAAGGTTACCCACTATTTCAACTACTTCTAACCTGCTGTTTTTAATGACTATACCATTCCATTTAATCGTAATTAATGATAGGGCGTATACCTAAGAAACACGTGTATAGTCTTTGTTTGAATTTTTGTTTTAGTAAATACGATGACAACCATTACGCATCAGAAAGTGGCTTTATTCGACATTTGTTTGACGTTCCAAGTTAGCTTCATCATGGAGCATCAACCATGAATAAAGTTCGTTAGAGAGCCTATGAGGCCGCTTACAGCTTTGATTTTATATTGGGTATGATGTATAAGTAAGCCGCCGAGTCTTTGTTCATGCGAATAGCTATCGTGCAGAGTCAAGAAATAGGACATGCAATTGCTTTTATCCCGCGCATTTCAATTCTCGCCATAATTATAACCCCAAGGAGACCTATGTTAGACCCAGTGTTTTATCAATTCTCAACAAGTACGACCCTTATTCTCTTAGTTGGCTTTTACGGCCTTACCTTTCTGTTCTCAACCTTAGCTTCAAAAAAATCGAGTAGTGTCGATGGCTATATGGTCGCCAATGGCGCAGTAGGATTTGGCATAGCCGCAGCAAGTATGACGGCCACCTGGATTTGGGCAGCATCTTTTTACGGCGCAGCAAGTTCAGGCTACCAATATGGCATATCCGGTTCTTTGCACTACGGATTTTGGGGAGCCTTAATGATATTGTTTATCTATCCCTACGGACAACGCTTCCGTGAACTTGCCCCTAGAGCACGTACCTTAGCAGAAATAATGCAGGCAAGACACGGATCTTCAAGTCAGCTTATCTTAGCCGTTTCAAACTTAGTGGGTAGTGTCATCAGCCTAATGGTTAACTTCACTGCCGCGGGCGCATTGGTATCAGTACTAACACCATTATCTTTCGAAGTTGGCGTCGTAATAGCTGGTATTGGCGTTTTATCTTATACGCTATGGTCAGGTTTTCGAGCTTCGATCTTAACCGATTTCGCACAAGTTGTGGCAATGATGCTAGTGGCTATTGTGCTAATCCCTTGGATTTATTTCAACATGGGCGGTTCAGAGGCACTTTCACAAGGCTTCAATATAATCACAACTGAACAGGCCAACTTTTTCTCGACTAAAGCAATCTTAGAACAAGGCGCACCGTTCTTTGTAGCCGTTCTTGCTTACGGCATTGGTAATCAGACAATTGCCCAACGACTCTTTGCTGTACGTAAAGACCTCATTAAATCGTCATTTATTACTGCGACGCTAGGTTACGGTTCAATCGTTATCGGTTTGGGTATGCTCGGTATGATGGCACTGTTTATGGGAATGACTCCTCATGATGGAGACCTAAACAACTTGATTCCACAAGTTGCTTCAGCCTACCTACCACCTGTTGCTATAGGTATGCTATTTATCTTAGTTATTGGCTCTTTGTCATCAACAGCCGATTCAGATCTATCTGCACTTTCTGCCATTGTAATGACTGATATCTACGCTAAAAACTTAGCAAAAGGTAAAATCGACAATAAAAAGATGTTGCTACTGGGTCGTATAACTATGATTATCGCGACAGCCCTTGGCTTAATTCTCGCTAGTTTCTCATTCGACATTCTAGTCATGCTGGTATTTGTAGGTGCATTATGGGGAACACTTGTCTTCCCTGTTATCGCTAGCTGTTATTGGGACAGAGTGACTAACCGCGCTTTCTTAAGTGCTGTACTTGGTGGTTTAACTCTATTTTGCTTAGTTCGTTTTGAATGGATCGCACTAATCGGCATTTGGGCTTCTAGCCTAGAATTAATTGCTGCTGTTGGTGGAGGTACAGTAATTGGCTTAATGTTCTTTGGCTTTACAAACCGTAACGTTGCACTTATCGCTGGTTCCGTTGTAGGTGTGTTATGCGCATTCTATTTCCACGATTTCTTACGTGACTACACTGTGTTGCTTGGTTCTCTGGTTGCTTACGGTGCAAGTACCATGATTTGTACTGCTGTGAGTCTCACAAGCAATGAACGATTTGACTTTGCGCTGATCCATGAGCGCGTTCAACATTTTGATGATTAAACACTAGGAGCACAACATTATGCTATCTCTCTATATTTTAATATGGCCAGTAATTTCAGCGGCGGTGTTATTTGTCATCGTTAGCGCTTTTTTTAAAGATATGGCAGAAGCCAAACTCGAAAACCGAGATATCGTTTAAACAAAAAAATACAGAAAGACTCACACAGCTCAATGGCTAAAAAACACTGAATAGTGTGTTGCAAAACCCCATGTGAATACAGTATGCACATGGGGTTTTTATTTGGTAGCAGTTTCACTAAGCTTGAAGAGCGATGGATGCCATTTTCATTGTGCTTTCAAATGATTCTGCACCCGCAATAAATAAACCATTATGGCAAAACATAACATCATCAATACCAGTCACTTCTTTAAACGCTTTATCAGACAAACCAGCCCATGGTTTAGGCAGTGATTTTCTGTCTTCGAATGAACCGAGCTCAACAGGTACAGCTTGAATTATCCATTTGCCAGACTGAGATGGGTAAACCATAAATAAAGCTTCTGGCGCTAAATTTAGAACCGTTGTTTTCCACGGCGTATATTGCGCTAATACAATCACTCTTGGATCGTCGGCATTATCAATTGCTTTAGCAACAATATCTTTCGCATTAATGCCACCAGCCGCAGATGCAATGAATCGCGTTAAAATGCGCAACGCAAAAGCAACCGCTTCATCAAAGCATGCATCCAAGTCACTGTCTTCTTCCCAAGTAGGGTTAAACATTGAAATAGTTTGGCTAAGGCTAATACCTTGAGCAACACCTTCAACATGACCACAATCAACCGCGTCAATCGTAGACACTAAACCTGCATCCACAGCATCTGCGATTTCTTGGTTACCTTGGCATATTTCTAGGCCGTACTTCTGCCAAATTAGACCAAATGATGAATAAGGAATACCATTTTCGCGCTCACCTGCTCCACCACGTTGGTGATGGTCAAAACGCCCTGTATCTGGATCATATTCACCACCTACATCGACCACAATATCAGCTTCGCCGATTATCTCTAAATCACGTGTGCGCACTAGCTTAAAAGCAGGCAAAATGTTTTTAAGTGCAGCGATACTAAAAACATCATCTGCATGAAACTTACCATTGTGCGTTACTATCGTTTTATCATTCATTTTTTATGTCATTTTAGAAAGGGATAAGAAAATGTCGCTAGTTTAACTTTATTGTTTTGAATTTCCCAATTTTAGAAAATGTTAATCAGTAAAATTATATGGCGGATTCTATACGAAGACGGCTAACAAAAATAGCTGATTTTTCCACGGACGCCATTTTTAGCTACGTCATAAGGCGTCACTTGGAAAACAACCTATTTTATTTCTTCTATCTCTGAATTATCGGGAATAGAGCCTCTGTACTGAGCAAAAAAGTACTGCATTTCGACATTTATCCCGGATCTATTTACCTTCAGAGATATAGAACTTATGTTTACCCTTTGTTCTGACACAAAGAATCTTATTATTTTCAGCATGTAACCACGCAACACTTCTAATCGAGTCCATTTTTTCAGGCGCCTTATATGAATGAATAAATTACTTGGCTAAAATACGCTTTGTTATGACTGACTTTCGAAGTACCCTGAATTCACCAAATCATCTATTTCCGACACACCTGGAACGATTGTAGCCCAGCCTTCCGTGATACTATTTCGAAATACCGAAACTGCTTGATGTTCTTCGGAATAATACCACTCTTTGGCAGCCTCAAAACTCTTAAATTTGTAAATAACCATACCTGGTAAAGTACTACCTTCAACGGTTTTTACTGGACTACCAACAATAACTTCTGCTTCATATTTTGCATTGATAGGTTTGACTAATTAAGTCAACTCATCGATTTTAGAACGATCTAATATTTTATAGTTGAACACTACATATGCAGACATAATTGATTCCTTTCATGTTTATGGGATATAACTCCGTGCTCAGCTTGCGAAGTATTAAATAAAAGTACTCTGCCGACCACCTCGTCAATATGTTTCTGTTGATGCTCCATAGCATCATTAGGTAATGTACTTTACTTTGTTATAAAAATGAATTCGTTAAATAATCCAGCACATCATCAGCATTTCTATCCGGCGGAAATACGGGATAAAAAACTTTAACAATCACGCCATTATTTACTATAAAAGTGACCAGTTTCAACAATGACATATTCGCAACGGTTAAAATAGGTAAGCATAATGCACTTTTGAGTTTTTGGTCAGAATCACTGAGTAAGGAATATGGGAGATGTAGCCTGTTTCTTGCTTCTTTCTGATAATCACTCGACTGGACTGAAACACCATATACCGAAACATTTAACTTGCTCAGTTCCTTATAATGGTCTCTGAAAGAACAAGATTGAGGAGTACATCCTCTCGCGCCAGGAATATCTTCCCAGCCATCAGGATGAGCAATGTCTGGCCTACCTGTCATCGGATAGCAATAGAAAACAACAACGCCTTTCAAATTAGCTAATTGAACCCATTCATCTTCAGTTGAAACCAACGAAATATCAGGTAAATGCATACCTAAAAGATGATCACACAACCCATCATCAACAGGAACTGGTAAACTTGCAGGCAACTGAGTTAAATCATTCATAACGATCCTTACTATTGAGCGGAGTGAAAACAACAACTACATTGTCAGTTTTAATTTCTTGTCAGCTATTTACAACAGTTTTTCTAAAAAAACTACCGTAGTACAACCGAGTTTTTTTTGCTTAAACGGTTTGTAACCTCTATGGCTGTACATAGTCAAATTTGCGGTGCTGTTTATACCTGTAAAAAGTTCAATTCGGTTTACTTCACGAAAAGATAATTCCAATTCAGAAAGTAACGTTGAACCAATCCCCTTACCTTTAAGTTCAGGTGTTACAGCCATGCGGCCAATTTGACAGGTTGAATTAAATAATGTTGCCTGACCACTCGCGACAATTTTGCCATCGATAACAATTTTGACGATTCGCCTCTTATCAAACTCAGCCTCTAACTCTGCTAAAGTTTGTGTCAAAGGCGGAATTTCAAAGTCATCATGCAGCTGAGCCTCTGAAATGTATGCTTCTTTTTGAATTGCGAGAATTACAGGCGCATCTTCAACAGATGCTTCAAATACTTCCATGTTGATTTATATTCCTTTTGGCAGTTTGTTATTAAGTGTCAACGACAAAGATAGGAAGTTTCCATCATTTTCAACCACTTTATATCCGAGTCTTTTATAAAACTTAACAGCCTTATTATTCCGAACAAAGCTTGATAAAGTTATACTATTTCTGTGCTCATTTTGTGCAACTTTATGAACATAATTCATTATCGTCTCACCTAGCTTCTGATTTTGAAACTCAGGAAAAACAATCAGTAAGTGGACATGATAAGAATTATCGTATGGTTTGAAACACAACATTCCAACACGCGTTGATGCAGCGTAAACCCAGAAAAACCAATTGGGTTCATAATCTGCAATTAGACGATTTCGCTGATAATCATCACACCAACCAAAAACCGAATCTACATGAGAATACAGGCCTTCCTTTACCACCAAAAACAGCGACTCAAACTCACCTTCTAATATTGATTCTAACTTGATATCCATATGCCTCATAACGTTGTGCTTGCCTTGTTAAGCTTGTACATTTTGACCAAAACGCCATAGCACACCGCTTGGGTCGTAAAGTACGAAATCTAACATCCCCCATGGCTGCTCACTAATTTCAGAAAGCGTGATGCCGTATTTTACTTCGACGCCTGAACTTTTTACGGCTTTATGCCAAGAAGCAATATCCTCTACCAGTAGGTGCATAATTAAGTTTTCAGCAAATACTTTCTCGTAGAAGTCTTGAAGTAAGAAGCTACAATTCCCGTAGTTAAAATAAGCGATACCAGATGAATCAGATGCTTTTGTAAAGCCTAAATCTAAATAGAACTGCTTTGATATTCCGAAATCCTTTGCTGAAACAAACGCTTTAAGTTCAATGGTATTTAGATTACCCATTTGATTATTTCCTTTTTTAACAATACCTTACCAATTTAATGCAATAAGGTAAACGGCCAGTGAACATTGATGGTTATTCTCGTGCAGTTCAATATATTCCAGCTTCGTTTTAGCATTGAATTTAGTCACAACATTATTGCAAATAATGACGTGCTAAATATAGATATGTGAGCAGAGAGTTACTAAGGATAAGTTTTTAGTCTTGTAGGCCTATTCATTGTAAATTCTTAATCCGTTTGTTTATAGCGTTTTATCTCTGACGTGAGAGTTCGCTCGTATATAAGACTGAATTTTACTCTTTGTATTGAGTAATAAATTAACTTAGTTTAATGTTATATGCTTATAAATTAGTTCCTTAGGGTTGTTTTGTGAAGTAAATCAAATTAACCCCATGACTTAATACTTTTGGTTACTCTGTTTTAAATGCTAAACCATTTATCGGATATTTTTATAGAAAATGGGAAGCGACTTTCTTATGCTTCTTGTTCACAAATATATGTTGGTAGACTATTGGGATATTGAGTCTGTGAATCTGGCTACGGTACTTCGCTCACCTTTTCCTTGTTAATTTTTCACTTTCAGCATTCGTTGATTAATAAGGATAAAATATAGGATGATAAGTTTCAAAAAGGCCGTCACCGACTCTGTAAGCGCTAACAATGTTACCCTTTTATCTGAACTTTTTTACCGTCAGGGTTTTGTCGTTGTGGATGGCAACACCCTGGAGAAACAAGATAAGTTAGTTGAATTAGCCAGAATCTTACAATTGGATGAGCCGTACGTATCTAATTATAATAAAAAATACTTCCCGAATAAAACGACAGAAAAAAATGTTGCTGCAATAGGTTATAACCTAGATAGAAAGGATGATTATAGTCATCCTGTTTTCGAAGAGTCTAAATCGCTTGGTCAGCATGTTGATGGTACTTTTTCGCCACTCGGTGAAGTTAAAACGACATTATTATTATGTTTACGTAAAGCAAATCAAGGTGGCGAAACAACTTTGTTTAACGGCTTCGGCGCTATTAAATATATAGAAAGTAAAGATCCAACCTTATCTAATAGTTTGAAGGACAAAAATGCATTAAGACGGCGCTCAGCATTTGATGGTATTGATGAGGAATGTGTGGACTGTGTTTTTGGCTACGATCCAGTTTATGAACGCGAAATTATTCGGTTAGCTTTTGATGCAAGTGCAGATTGGGAATTCGGCTTTGAAAGAGTTGTTAATTTGCAACAAGCCGTAACACAATTAAAATCCTTATATGATGCGGAAGGTGAATATTATCTTTGTTTTCCTCTGGGAGAGGGAGATATTATAGTAATGGATAACACACGAATTACGCATGGTAGAACCTCATTCACGTGTGATGTCCAAAACCCGCGACTAATGATACGAAGTATACATAAAAGACTTCCTGCATAATAACTTACATAATAGATTATTAGCACCATTTATAGCTACATCGTCTATATACGACACCGCACACTCCATTAAGCACAAATATGGTCACTTAAAGCGAGCTGTACCGCTTGCGCCGCGTGGATTTCGGTTGTGTCATACAAAGGCACATGCGTATCGACTTGTTGGACCAGCAATGCGCTCTCTGTACAACCAAGAATGACAGCTTCAGCACCCTGCTCATACAAGCTATTTATGATATTAATGTAATGAACTTTAGACTCTTGGCGAATAATACCTCGACATAGCTCATCATATATAACGTCGTGAATAATCGTTTGTTCGTCGGTATTTGGCACAACAACGTCAATTCCAAAATTGTCCACTAAACGGCTTTTATAAAAGTCCTGTTCCATCGTAAAGCGAGTACCCAGTAGACCGACTTTCGTAATACCATCGGCAACTAATTTACTCGCAGTCGCATCTGCAATATGTAAAATAGGAATTGCTATTTCACGTTCAATGTCGGGAACAACTTTGTGCATGGTATTGGTACAAATAATAATAAAGTCTGCGCCACCAGCCTCGACAGATTTAGCCGCTTGCGTTAGTATCTGCGCAGTTTTGTCCCAATCACCTTGATGTTGTAACTTCTCAATTTCATCAAAGTTGACGCTATATAAACAGATTTTTGCTGAATTAAGGCCACCAAGTTCTGATTTAACCCCTTCGTTAATGGCTTTGTAATAACTGGCTGTAGATTCCCAGCTCATTCCACCTAACATCCCAATTGTTTTCATTTTGACAGTCCTATTCATTCATGTTTAAAGAGACAAAATCACATAGTATTGCGATTACAATAAGTCGCTTTTCAAACTCAGCAATATTCATGGTTATGTGTGAAAAACTAGGGAGTAATTAATCACAAAATGCGACATTACGAATCCCTTAAATAATAAACAAGTCCTACCCTAACCTAATTAATAATTATAACCAATAAGTTATAAATAAATTAAATAGGTTAAGTAGATTAAAAATGTATGGTTCAACTAGCGATTTATTCGCCTAAATGACTTTTGTCAATTACTTGAGAAAAACACTTGGTTATAGTGACTAGGTAATTTTACTTAACACTAAGTTAATCGACTAAAGAGGATATTATTATGAGTTGTTGTGGTGGCTGCGGCGGACAAGATTTAGAAGAAACGAAGAAAGTTGAAGAAACAGAACAAGATTCAGAATAGTCAGTAATACTGACTCGTTCAATAGAAGGCCTTACTTAACATCATTAGTAGGGTCTTTTGCTATAAGGGATCGCTAAGAAAAAGTGACGTGTAGAAATTTATTATGCCATACCGCAAGTATAACCGTCGTTACGACCAACGTTAGCGGCTAGCATCTTACGTTTAAACTGGGGGGTTGGCTCTGGAGCAAGCCTTCTATTAGGTTTTGAGCCAAGCGGTATAATTTACTCGACCGCTTTATCCGGTAATGCAATTTCACTGTCGTTGCTGTCATATTGACCATCGCTTACACACGCGATTAGCAGCACCGCAATGACACAAGTCATGCTCCATTTCGACATAGACTTCACTTGCGTTCGATATTTAACTTGCCCAAGTTTGATCATTCGCCCCCTCGTTTATATAACTTATAATGTAGTGATATTACTTTAATGCCAATAACTGTTGCAAACGCGCAGGTTCTCGATCAATTTGTTTTAACGCTTGCTTGAAATTTCGTTTTAAATAACCTTTCAAATTACGTGTCGCGTCCCCTGTTGGAATACCTTTTAATCGACAAAACAGCGCCAAAGCAAAGATGACATTGTCTTCTGATAGGGTGGCCTGTCGATTTGCTTGTGCGTTATAGCAACTGCCACATCCACCTCTAAAAGTATAAGCTGAATTAGCCATCATCACGCCAAACCCCATGAAAATAGCAACAATTTCGGTACTCGCATTAAAATACTCAGCCCCACCAGAAGGAAGTTGTTGTGATTGTGCCACTACATGCTGGGCTAAATGATGCGCATAACTCGAAGCTAGATCGCCCGGTTTAGCAGCTTGCTGTGGGTTATAAGTCATTGCTAAAGGCTGAGCTGCAACTAACACAGGTAAGGTATTCGCAGCTGAAGAATCTCGTTGTACTGCGGATAAATCAAGTAATGCAGGAGGTTGGCCATTAAAAAACTGGGGCGCTTGTAACTGTAGTGGCCAATGACTCAATCCGGCATATTTAACCACATGATTAAAGATAGTTTCAGCCATACCGTGGCGACTATCAATATTACCGGGAAAAAAATCATTCGTTGGTTGGATTAACCGAGTACGTAGAAAAAACTCTTGATGATCAAAATGTGTTAACGCCCACGAAAATGTGTCAAATATCCACTCACAACTGGCATCATCAATTAGCGGTTTAGAACGAAAAAAATTCAGCATAGGTTCATTTCAAAATATAGATTCAGATAGCAATATCATATCCTAACTCTCAATACCCATCTATACCCAACTACTTCAAAATGATACCAATGCCACTATTTTATCTATCTACGCCCTAAAGTTGCGTTACTTTGTATCCAGCTGCTTCTAATCGTTGTAATAATCCATCCTTTCCGACTAAATGCAATGCGCCCACAAGTACGAACTCCGTATCTTTACTGTCAAACATTGCTTCGATTTGTGGTAACCAATTATTATTACGATCCACGATTAACGACTGATAAATATCAGGAAAGTCTTTAAGTAAAGGGGTAATTCCAAGATTCATAAGTGCTTGACGATTACCATGACGCCAAGCTGCTTTAATCTCATGCATAAAAGTTGGTAATGTTTTTATATCTTCTAAACTATAACGAATTAGTTCATCTTCCTTGCCTTTACCAATACCTGCAATAAACGATAACTGTTGTTCTACTGTTTCTAGTTTACCGAGTTTTTTAGCATTTATAACCGCTTTATTGCTGTAATATTGATCAACACCAAGACCTGTCAGATTAAGGCGTTCTAACTCTGCCATGGTTAATATTACCGAAACCATACCCGGTTTAAACGCATTAATAATATGCATATCAATACCACGTGATTCACAGTATGTGGCTAAAAATTTATACGTCTCAGGCGTTAAGTCTTCCGTTAAATCCTGCCCTTCTGGATATCTAAGCTGAGTTAGCATGACTTGCTGAAATTCAGGGCTTTCTAATTTAGTCATATCCGTTTCTAATATCAAGATATCAGCTAACGCATACGCACGATCAAACTCTGCTGGTAACGGATAATCATCAAGCGTTAAAACATGCACTGTTCCACCTAAATATAAACTGTTTTCTCCATTACTCACTTTCCATACCGACGATGTAGCATGTGCCATATTAACGACACTCAGGAGCAGTATAGAAAATACATAACAAATTTTAACCATTTTCATTGAAACCTCTGTTTTATAATCGAGTTTATCGAAATGGCCATAAGTATTACATATATCTTGACATTTTATAATTATTTTATTTTGTAACTCACTGTTTTATTGGCATTACTGGCTTTATCAGCGATAAAAAAAATGCGGCAGAAATCACCGATGAACCAAACAACATACACATGATCATAATTTGGTATCGCACAGCAATGAATGGTGATACACCGGATAAAATCTGCCCAGTCATCATGCCAGGTAAAGATACTAAGCCAACAGCGAATAGTGCATTAGTAATTGGTATTAACGACGCTTTTAACGCGATGCGACGCGCGATAAGATAATCTTCACCTCGTATCATTTCGGCATGTAAACGTTCTGCAGATAAACTGACACTATTCATGGCATTCGCAAATGCCATTCCAGCCAGTGGCACCATATATTGGGGATCATACCAAGGATCTAACCCTAGTACTCCCTCGCTCATTATCAACAAGGTAAAGCCGCCACCGAGTGTCACTGCGATTAATGCAGATTTATACATTTTCCAGCGCTGGTCAGGCACGGCACCTAAGGCAATCCAGCTGGAGGCGACAACCATGACTATAAGCACGATAACCACAATGCCAGCGCTATGAGACTCAAAAATATACGACAAGAAATAGCCAATTAACAACAACTGAATCAGCATACGCGATAACGCATACAAACCATTTTTAACCGGTAATCGCCATTGCAACAAGATTGCCAGCGCTACTAATACTGGAATGAAAGCAAAGGCCAAATGAGAAAAAGAAATCACCTGAACCGTGTTACTCACAACTTGTTCCCGTCACTGATTGTATTGGTATATCTGAAGCTGCATACAAGGCATCAATATTCACAATACGAATATGCCCTCTTCTTTCTTCGATCAAGCCTTCTTTAGCCAGTTTTTTGAGTAGACGAGAAAACGTTTCTGGTTGGATCGATAATAATGAAGCAAGTGTTCGTTTCGGTATATCTAATTCAATCACACCTTCATTACCGTCTTTGTCTTGAATATTTTGCATCAAGAATAACAGTAAACGGTTTTTAGCGTTTTCGACTGATAACATTTCAATTTCATAAAGGTCATGATGTAAACGGATACTCATATTCGCCATAATTGCGATACCCGCTTCAGGATTACTTTTCAGTATTTTTAAGTAAGTTTCATTATCAAATGTAATCAGTTCACTTTCTGATACAGCTTGCGCTGCCACAGGATAAAACGGTTTGTTATTAAACATTAATGCTTCCGCAAAGGTATTACCTTTACGCATAACTTCGACAACCTTCTCTTGCCCACTAGGACTGGTACGGTAAAGTTTAAGGTGACCGCGTAACACTAAATAAAATCGACTGGCTTTATCTCCTTGATGAAATACATTCTCTAGAGGTTCGATTTTACATGTTTTTGCGGTACTAAAGAGTTGTTGAAACTCAGCATCCGTTAGGGCTGAAAACAAATGATGTGCTGATACTGTATCAATAATATGACTGTCGGTGATCATGAATTCCAACTTTTAAATCCGGTTGTTATCTGCATATACAGAGGATAGCGTTAAACAAATGATAAGAACTAACATAATGCCATGATTTTGGTTTTAAACAAGCGTGACAAGTTACCACATCACGATTACCAAACTAACCTACTACCTAAAAATTAGGGGTTTTATCTATTTTTAATATCAATGGTATAAACTTTATGCTACCGTCCAGCCGTTTATTTAAAAATGGAGATAAAACAATGCAAATTTTGCAAGGTCTACAGATGCTATTCGTCGCATTTGGTGCCCTCGTATTGGTTCCACTTCTTACTGGTTTGGATCCAAATGTCGCGCTTTTCGGTGCTGGTCTCGGTACTTTAGTGTTTCAAGTTATTACTAAACGTTCTGTTCCTGTTTTTCTCGCTTCTTCTTTCGCCTTTATTGCCCCGATCATGTTCGGTGTACAAACCTGGGGCATCGCGAGCACCATGGGTGGCTTGATGGCAGCGGGTTTCACTTATGTATTATTGTCAGCTGTGATTAAATTCCGTGGCGTAGCAATTATCCATAAACTACTACCTCCCGTTGTTGTAGGCCCTGTGATCATGGTTATTGGTCTTGGTTTATCACCTGTTGCAGTCAATATGGCGATGGGTAAAACCGGTGATGGTGCAATACAGTTAATTGATAACGACGTTGCGATTATCATTGCTGCTATATCATTATTTACCACCATTATAGTGAGCATTTTTGGTAAAGGTCTGCTTAAACTAGTTCCAATTATGACGGGTATAATCGCAGGTTATATTGCAAGCCTTGCGTACGGTATCATTGATTTTGCTCCAGTTGGTCAAGCAAGCTGGTTAGCACTGCCAAACTTTACTTACCCAGAATTTAACATCAATGCGATATTGTTTATGATCCCGGTTGCGTTAGCCCCTGCGATTGAGCATGTTGGCGACATTCTCGCGATCTCGAATGCGACAGGTAAAGACTACCTTAAAAAGCCAGGTCTACATCGTACGCTTGCTGGTGACGGAATGGCGACAATGGCGGCCTCTATGTTTGGTGCGCCACCAAACACCACTTACAGTGAAGTAACTGGTGCAGTGATACTAACCAAGGCATTCAACCCTGTCATCATGACATGGGCAGCGGTTATCGCAATTGTGTTGGCTTTTGTTGGTAAACTAGGCGCGTTACTGCAAACCTTCCCAGTACCAGTAATGGGCGGTATCATGATCTTACTATTCGGTACAATCGCAACCGTAGGTCTTAATACGCTTATAACTAATCGTGTTGATCTGCATAAGTCTCGTAACTTAATCATTGTTGCAGTGACATTAGTATTCGGTATTGGTGGTATGGCATTTGGTATCGGTGATTTCAGCCTTCAAGGTGTGAGTCTATGCGGTATCGTGGCTATTATTCTTAACTTAGTATTACCACATGACTTGGGTGATAACCATGTTGTTGATAATGTTGAAGTAAACACAGACATTAACACTAAGTAATATCGTTTCTGACTAGATAGATAAGTAGGCAAATAGATAATAACAAGTTATAACAGATAATGTATCGGTTATAACTTGTTAATTCGTTATTATGCAGCCACTGGTTTTGACGTGCCGTAAACCAATTCATAATAATGATTATTGTTATATTCAAATTCTTGAATAACAGTTAACCCTAATTTTTTAGTATGCGCCGCAGCATAAGCGAAAATTGGGTATCAACTCTTACTTTGGAAACCCTGCAAACGTCGGAGCAGCTAAAGCCGCATCATACCAAGCCGCACGCTCATGCCAAAATATATTATCTTGCGGTGCAACATTAAACACTGTCTCTTCGTCTACATCCAATGAACCCGCAGGTACGATTAAGGTTTTACCTTTATTGACTAAATACGGCAATCCAGTTCCACACTCAGTGCAAAATACACGCGCAAAATGACGATCAGGGTAATCGAAACGTTTGGTTTTACCCGTACCTGCCAACCACGTAATGTGCTCGGATTGGCAAAATAAATTAGATGCATGAGCAGAGCCGGTTATTTTTTGGCACTGCTGGCAATGACACAAATGAAATTGGCTAAAATCATTGGTAATTTCAAATTTAACTGTGCCACATAGGCAGCCCCCTAATATTTTACTCATCGTTACATCCTTATAAATAAATCAATTTATTGAAAGTTTAACTGTCTCCGATACGGAAACCTATTTTCAGCGTCACTTGGAAATGCCCGACAGCACCATCCACAATATGACCACGGGTTTCAACCACTTCAAACCAATCCATATTTTTTACTGTTTTACTGCACTCTGCAAGTGCATTATGGATGGCCTCTTCGATACTTGTTTTTGACGAACCAACCATTTCAATTTTTTTATACGTATGATGATTTGACATAACTTACTCCAATTAATCATAAAACAACCTAAGTGTAAATATAGTTCGATATTTACATTCCATAACAAGATTACTAAAATTGATTCTATTTATGACTTTGAGTATAAGTACGCAAATTAATCGCCGCCGTATTGCTACTATGATTAAATCAAGGAGGTGGTATGTTCAAATCATTAAACAAATTATTAACGAGAGCCGTTTATGCACCGATCATCATCGCGCAAGGACAATATGTAAAAAAAGTAACACCAAAGCTACCTGAAGCAGCAGGTAAGCGCTCTGGAACAGCAGGTGAAGGAAAAAAAATAAGACTGCTTATTATTGGTGACTCTGCCGCTGCAGGTGTTGGTGTAGATAACCAGTCACAAGCATTAACAGGACACTTGGTTACGGCATTGGCCAAGTGTTATCAGGTTAATTGGCAATTATTGGCTAGATCCGGTTATACCACATCGGACAGCCTAAAAATGCTATCGGAACAACCGCAGCAAACCTTCGATATTATCGTCACCTCATTAGGTGTAAATGATGTCACGGGTACACTAGCAGTATCAACGTGGTTAACTCAACAACAAGATTTGATCACGCTATTACGCGAACAATTTAACTGCCAACAAACCCTTATTACCCAAGTCCCACCAATGGGGCATTTCCCTGCGCTTCCACAACCACTACGACATTATTTAGGGGCAAGAGCAAATCAATTCAACCGTAAATTAAATACCTTAGTCGAAAACCAAAGTGATTGTCAGCTGATTGATATCGACGGTAAATTAAACAAAGAAGATATGGCTGAAGATGGATTTCATCCCGGGCCTGTGATTTATCAACATTGGGCAGAAGTGGTTGCCGAAAAAATAAAATCACAGCACAGTTACAAACAGCTAAAACAATGAAGCCCTGCGTATACAGGGCTTAGTAAACGTTTATATCATGCAATAAAAACTAAGTCATTTAGCTATTATTCATAATAAGCGCTAGGTCTCGCACCTTCATAATAACGATATAACCTTGGTAGTGTTGCTGACACTTCACCACTTTTCAGGGCATAAGGATTATTTGTTTTCTCGCTGTTTTGAAGATATTCCACCATACCAAACAAGTAATGCTGATTAAGTAAATGACCCCAAGCACCACCACCTTGTTTTTCGTATACAGCACCATCAATTTCGATAATATCGCTACCATCCTCTCGCAGCGGTGATAGTACGCCTAACCTCGCAACCAAATCAAATTGATTAGCAAAATTTTCAATGTAAGGTAAACCAATCAACTCTCCGCAGCTATTAGTGGAGTGACAAACATAATTCATTTTATCGGCACAATTAGCAAAAGTATAAACCTCTAGCTTTTTCATCATGCTAACCAAATAAGAATCAAGTTCATCATTGGTGAAGGTAAAAATAGCCTCCATCCAAAATAGATCAAACGCTAACCTTTCTAAATGATTCAACTGCAGTGTTAACTGCATTTCAGGTGCTTGATGCACAACTTTAATTTGGCTGATACTTTTTTGTAATGCCCGCAATACATTCGCAGTAATGATCGTACCTTGTGAGTGACACAATAATACGACCCTTTCTTTCGCCGGATCTTTCAATGCTTCCAATACTGCAATTGTTGCCTTAACCGCTGGTTCTGTCATCGATTGTTCATCATCAAGATTCGGGTTAGTTTTAAATACTTTACCTGTGACACACTGCACAAGGTCTAAAATCATGGAATCCGTTTGATTATGTACAACGGTCAATGGGCGCTTGAATAGATGACTGAGTAGCTCAGCATTCATCATAGCGACATCTTCGTTCGTCGCGATACCATTAATATAAATCCACTGTTCATTAATGAATGAGGTAACGCTTGCTAGTGGGTCTGCTTGTTGAAAATAATGACTTGGTCGCCAAAACACATTTTGTACAACAGGTGGTAATAATGTCCTAGCCCAAGGACCAGGTCCATGTGGAAATGCTGGCACTAAGGTATCAACTAAATAATTAGCAGTTCTTATTGGTCGCCAAAAATCAATAATGTTAAATTCAGAATCTTTTTTGTGTGGAGGTATCCAAGTACGAATAGGGCCAAATATAGATTGTGTATATAAAGGGGGGAAAAAATTCAATGCTTCAAATAGTACCTTGCCGATAATTTCATAATCGTTATACGCTGTCGGTTCATCAATTTTCAATACTGACTCTATAATTTTAGATATTGTGGGATCTAAATTTTCCTTTTTAACCACTGTTTGCTTAACGCTATTTGGCATAATGCACTCCTTGCGATTACTTATAATGTATTAGCACGTACAACATAACCGACACTATTCCTTGTCTTTCACTGCTGAGTTAAACTCACTATCAACGCTAACTAATTATTTTTACAGGTCCAAGTCATGCATATAATTCCCGCTATTATTATAAACATTTTTAAAAACCTTGTGAGCTAGTACTTATATGGAAAGCTAAAATGTGACCTAGAACTTTCCATTTATTGGTCCTGAAACATAGACTAGTTACAGTATAAATTATTCAGCTATAGTTACAGTTCTACCTACACTTATAAGGATCTCGCGCGATTTAAAATCATCTGACTCGCTTTTTATCAATGCCAACTACGTGGATGTTGCAATGTTACTCAAGAATAAGATCGCATTATCATTTATCGGTTTAATTTTATTTTTTGGGTTAACAACCACAAGTATCATGTTTTTTAGTATGCAGAAGCAGTTTGAGATAAATGCCGGATTACATTTACAACATAATGTGGAGAACGCAGCAAATAAAGTCGATAATTTTATGCTTAAAGTACAACTTAACTTTGAGCTACTCAGTAAAAGTCCGCTGTTCGCACTTGCCGATTATGTTGAAATAAGTAATCATTTTGACGACATCATTGACACCTATCCTCATTATAAATCAATATATTACGCAGACGTAGAAGGAACAATCATTGCGGCATCAGAAAGCCATACAATTAACGACAATATTTTTTCTTATGCTGTAAACATAAACAATGAATTTAATAAGGCTCTCGCCGATCCATCCCATGCATATATTTCTCCTTTAACGCACTTAGGTGGTGAAACTAATAATCACTTTCAGCAACGACATTTTGATTTTAAATTTGTAAGTGCGATATTCGACCCTCGAACAGCGGAAGTCATTGGGGTTTTAATCAGTGAGGTTAACGTCACTGAATTATTCGATATCGTTGCTGATATAGATCAACAAACAATTGGTAATGAATATGCCTATTTGGTCGATAATCTAGGTAATGTATTGATCACAACAGATCCTAATACGCGTTTATTAAGCCCACACAAAGACTTAGCAATTGAATCACTACAAGCCAAACTCGAAGGGGATATGGATGGTTATGCGATCTACAGTAATGCCGACAATCGTAAGGTTATTTCTGGTTACGCCGATTTAGGTGAATACGGTGCCGAGATGACTGGCGACTGGTCTTTATTAGCCACTGCGCCTTATGACACCATCATGGCTCCGCTATTTACTCTATTTTATAAATTACTCTTTCTTGTGTCTTTATGTATTCCTATTGTGGCTTGGATAAGTTATGTAATTGCTAAAAATATTACCGGTCCACTCACTAACTTAACTAAGTTGGCGAACGATATTGGTAAAGGTGATTTTATCGATAAATTACAGGTTGCTCGCAATTGCGAAGTGGGAACCCTCGGAAATGCATTACTCAATATGAGTCATTCTTTAGAACATAAAACACTAGAATTACAAGACGCAGTGGATCATGCCCGCCGCAGTGAAAAGTCAAAAACACGCTTTCTGGCAAATATGAGTCATGAGATCCGAACACCAATGAACGGTGTGTTAGGTATGGGACAAATTTTAACTAAAACTCAACTTACAGAAGAACAAAGCAACCACCTAAAAACCATGATGGATTCGGGTAATCACATGATGGCATTACTCAATGATATTCTGGACTTTTCTAAAATCGAAGAAGGTCAATTAGATTTAGAGAACGCAAACTTTAATCTCTCCGACATTGCAGGTTCTTTAGCTAGTATTTATTACACACTCGGTATGGAAAAAGGCATAACATTCAAAGTAATTAATAATTTAGAACACAATAGTTGGTATTTAGGTGATAAAGCCAGAATCAGACAGATCTTGTTTAACCTGGTTCATAACGCACTTAAATTCACTAAACAAGGCGGTGTTACCGTCTCGTTTAATGAAACCAAAGTAGAAGGTAATAGACGTACGATTTCCATTGCAGTCAGTGACTCTGGAATTGGTATTGATAAATCGCGAATTACAGCAATTTTTGACCCATTTACACAAGAAGAATCCTCAACCACCCGACAGTTTGGTGGAACTGGATTAGGCCTATCCATTGTTAAACAATTACTTGATTTAATGCGCGGTAATATCAAACTAAAAAGCGTTAAAGGACAAGGATCAACATTTACAGTCGAAATCCCATTACAGTGCGGAGAAGAATCAAATATTACGACTCCACTTAACCATGACATTACTGATTTCGCCGGTTTACATGTTCTGATAGCCGAAGATAACAAAGTAAACCAACTTGTCCTGTCTTCATTCTTGAAAATCAGGAGCATCAGCAGTGATATTGTTGAAAATGGCGCTCAGGCAATTGCAAAAGTACAAACTCAGCACTACGATTTGATATTAATGGATAATCATATGCCTGTTATGAATGGTATTGATGCGATAAGCGCCATACGCGCATTACCACTCGATATTGCAACCTTACCCATATTTGCCTGTACTGCGGATGCCTACGAAGACACACGTACCGACATGCTCAATGCTGGTGCAGACTACGTATTAACAAAACCATTAAAAGAAGAAGCCCTATTATCAGCACTCATGCAGTTGAATCACCGCAACAACTTACCGTTAAACAACTCACGCTTAAGCCCCTCGTTTGATCTTCCACTGTAAGTTCATCAATAAGCGGCTCTAAAATAATGAGTGCTCCCACATAAAAGCACTGTATATAGAATTGTATAAGCCACCACTAATAAACGATATTCAGTTTGTTACTACTGTGTGACCCCCTCTCAAACGCCCACCTAAAAAACAAGAAATAAATAAAACACTTAATAATCATCACGCTATGTAATAACACTTCAAGTTTACTCATTTAAAAGAGAATAAATGCTTGCAAATATCACAACAAAATACTACTGTATATATAACCACTGGGTATAAAAACAGGCAAATGACCATGCAAACTAAATCTTTTATATATAACGCGAATACTTCTACACAAAATAAGCCTTTGATTCATGTTAATGAAGCCGTAATTGAAGATAGCCATGGTCACTGGACAGCAATCATTGCACCGCCAATGACACTGACTGCCGCATTACTATGGCAGCATGGGATTAGCGCAGATAGTGCGCTAATCATCCATAAAGCTAAAGTGAACAACAAATTTCATACTCTATTAAAAGCAGCTCAAAGCCCTACTATTTCTGCCATTGTAACCTGGGATGACGAGCTAACAACTGACGAGATATTTCAAGTAAAAGCAACGATGAAAGCCTATAACACTAAGTGTGTGATACAAAGCAACAAAAAATTACACTAACTAAACAGATACTTGCTATATTTAGTTATCAGAACCGTATTTATCGGGCAACGACTAGAACAAGCAAGGACTGCCGATGAAGATCCTTATAATCGATGACTCCAAGATTGAACGTATGATTATTCGATCTTATCTACAACATCTTAATCACGAAGTCTTCGACGCAAAAAATGGTGAAACAGGCATCGCACTATTTTCAGAATGTAATCCAGATATTGTGTTACTGGGTGTTGTGATGATAGGCATTAACGGTTATCAAGTCGCAAAACAAATTAGACAAGAATTTACTGATTGGGTACCCATTATATTTCTCAGTGGTAAAACTGAACCAGAAGATGTCATGGTTGGTATTGAAGCCGGTGGTGATGACTACTTACCAAAACCCATTCAGAAACAAATTCTTATCGCTAAAATGACAGCGATGGAACGCATTGCGACAATGCGTTCACAGCTATTAAAAACTAAAAATGATTTGGAATTGGCAAATGAAGAATTAGGGCGTTTGGCCACGCTTGATGGCTTAACTGGCATTGCCAATCGTAGACACCTCGATGCTATGTTTTCAAAAGAATTATCACGTGCCAAACGCCATGCTCAACCCCTTACCTTTATCCTTGCTGATATAGATTTCTTTAAAAAATACAATGATCACTACGGTCACGTCCAAGGTGATGAGTGTTTAAAATTAGTCGCATCCACACTTAACAAGTCCCTGCGAAGACCTTCTGAGTTAGTCGCCCGTTATGGGGGGGAAGAATTCTGTATGTTATTACCAAATACAGATACAAAAGGCGCTAAATTAGTTGCTGAAAAACTCGTTAATGTAGTGAGATCATTAGAGATTCAACATGCTGGAATCAATGAACATGCCATAATCACCATGAGTTTTGGTGTCGTCAGTGTAATCCCTGATAGGAAAATAACGGTAAAAAGCTTAATACAGCAAGCAGATAACAAATTATATCAAGCGAAAAAAAATGGCCGAGACCAATGGGTCATATAAACAAAAGGGAAGCCATATGACTTCCCTTTCTCATTATAACAGTCCAGTCCTAAATAGAATTAAGTCCACTACAAACTCGCTTTAAACTCTGCAAATGCGATTTTTACGCGCTTAATAGATACAGGGTAACTTGTCCCTAATTGTTGAGCAAATAACGATACTCGCAACTCTTCTAACATCCAACGCAGTTTTAATAACTCACTTTGTTGTGCAAGTGTTAATCGCGGCATCTTAGTTAACCCAATATAGTTTTCCAATAACGGTTGGACTTCAACTGAATTACCACGATCACGAATAGGATCTATCTTTAGCTTATTCAATCTATGTTCAATGGCGGCAATGTAACGTTGTACATCCGCTAATTTCTTAATACCTGTATTCGTCACAAAACCACTGTAAATAAGGCTAGCTAATTGCGCTTTAATATCACCATTGGCCACGATCATATCAAGAGATACTTTGCCTTTAATCTGTTTATGTACTTGATGCGCGGCAGTGAGAATTTTCTCAACCTGCTTTGCGACTTCAACCGTTTCATCAGCGATGTTAGCACGAACCAGTTCTTTTAGTGCTTCAAAGCTGTCTGCATCACTCGGAGCAGGTTGTTTTTCAATAATGCTATCAACAGCACAAGAAATACAATCGTGGATCAAATCAGTCACTTTACCAAACGGATTGAAATACAGTCCAAGTTTCGCTTTGTTTGGTAGTTTCTGTTCAAGGTATTTAATCGGTGATGGTACATTAAGTAAAATCAAACGACGTAAACCCGCTTTCGCAGCGACAGCAGCGTCTTCTTGATGATCAAACAGCTTAATTTCAACCGATTTTTTGTTATCAACTAAAGCGGGATATGCTTTAACTTCATAACCACCATGCTTTTGCTTAAATTCAGTTGGTAAATGACCAAAGTCCCAGATAATAAGGTCTTTCTTCTCAATACCTTTATCAGCCACCTTCACTAAGGTTTCTTGAATATTCCCTTGTAATTGCTGCTTTAATACACTCAAATCATCACCAAAGCTAATTTGTTTTAGCTTTTCATCAACCACTTTAAAATGCATTTTAAGGTGCGTCGGCAGCGTCAAGTGCTCCCATACATCTTGCTCTAAACGGACACCCGTCATGCGTAATAACTGTTTATTCAGACTTGCGGCTAATTCACCTTGGCTAGGGTCCATATTCTCTAGTGCTGCGCCTGCATAATTTGGCGCAGGTACAAAATTACGACGCAATGTTTTTGGCAACGCCTTAATCATGGTAATGATTAACTCTTCACGTAAAGCCGGGATCTGCCAATCAAAGCCTTGTTCATTAACTTGATTGAGGATAGCTAAAGGAATAATAACCGTGATGCCATCTTCAACAGTACCCGGCTCGAAATTGTATTCCAATTTGAATTTAAAGCTGTTTTGACTCCAAAACTCTGGGTAGCTATGTGCAGTAATCGCTTCTGCATTATGCTTCATCAAGCGTGCTTGGCTTAACGTTAATAAATCAGGAGTTTGCTTGCTCTCTTTTTTCCACCAGCTATCAAAGTGACGAGCAGAACAAACGTGTTCTGGAATAATATCAGCATAAAAACCAAATAAATCATCGTCACTAACCAAAATATCACGACGACGAGATTTATGCTCTAATGCATGAATACGCTCTACTTCCGCCATATTGTGTTTAAAGAACGCATGCTTAGTATTAAATTCACCTTCAACTAAACCACTACGAATAAATATTTCACGGCATAATGCTGGGTCAATTTGACCGTAGTTCACCATTCGTTTCGCAACAATGACTAAACCATACAAGGTTACTTTTTCAGCGGCAACAACCGCACCACGGCGCTTTTCCCAATGCGGTTCACTATACGTTGATTTGTTTAAATGTGTGGCAAGCGGTTCAATCCATTCCGGTTGGATTTTCGCTGCGATACGGCCGAACAAACGTGATGTTTCCACCAGTTCCGCAACCATTACCCACTTAGGCTGTTTTTTAAATAAACCAGAGCCAGGGAAGATATTAAACTTACTATTACGCGCACCTAAATAATCTTGGTCTTTATCTTTAAAACCAACGTGACTTAACATACCCGCCAATAGCGCTTTATGAATATTATCACCGTTACTGACCTCGCCTTCTTCGTTAACTTGAACAGGGTTAACATTAAAGCCGAGTTCTTTCACCACTTGTGACAGCTGTGAGTAGATATCTTGCCACTCACGTACGCGCATATACGCAAGATAGTCTTTCTTACATAGGCGACGGAACTGCGATGAGGATAACTCGTCTTGCTGTTGCTTGACGTAATTCCATAGATTAAGGAACGTTACAAAGTCAGATTCTTTATCATAAAAACGACGGTGTTGTTCATCCGCCGCTTGTTGTTTTTCTACTGGTCGTTCACGTGGGTCTTGAATAGACAAAGCAGCAGTTATAACCATCACTTCATTCAAGCAACCATTGGTATTTGCTTCCATTACCATACGTGCAAGACGTGGATCAATCGGCAGTTTAGCCAACGCAACACCAATAGGCGTTAGGCGTTTATTATGATCGGCGTTACTGATATCAATGGCGCCTAATTCTTCAAGCAGTTTTAGACCATCGGTAATGTTACGGCTGTCTGGTGGCTGTACGAATGGGAAATTAGCAACATCGCCTAATCCCAATGCATGCATTTGTAAAATAACAGAAGCAAGGTTAGTACGCTGGATCTCAGGATCCGTGAACTCAGGACGGTTATTAAAATCTTCTTCACTATAAAGTCGAATACAAATACCCGCACTAACACGACCACAACGGCCCATACGCTGATTTGCACTGGCCTGTGAGACAGCTTCAATCGGTAAGCGCTGTACCTTGGTACGATAGCTATAACGGCTAATACGCGCAGTACCTGGGTCAATCACATATTTGATACCCGGTACAGTTAACGATGTTTCTGCCACGTTTGTCGCTAATACCACTCGACGACCAACATGACTTTGGAAAATACGGTTCTGCTCGGCATTCGTTAAGCGCGCATACAAAGGCAGTACTTCGGTATTTCGAAGTTTTAACTTGTTTAACGCATCTGCAGTATCACGGATCTCACGTTCACCGTTGAGGAATACCAAGATATCCCCAAGGCCTTCGCTCTGCAATTCATCGACAGCATCAACAATGCCTTGGATTTGATCACGTTCGTGCCCATCTTCTTGCTCAGCTAACGCGTTATAACGCACTTCAACAGGATAAGTACGGCCA
Source organism: Moritella viscosa (assembly GCF_900120065.1). Lineage (NCBI taxonomy): Bacteria > Pseudomonadati > Pseudomonadota > Gammaproteobacteria > Alteromonadales > Moritellaceae > Moritella > Moritella viscosa. The sequence continues at coordinate 20,142 of NZ_FPLG01000113.1, read as the reverse complement.
GACACTTCGATCATCGGCGCATTATTAAAGTGTTTAGAAAAACGTTCTGGATCAATCGTTGCAGACGTAATAATCACTTTTAAATCGGGGCGACGGTTAAGTAATTGCTTTAAATAACCGAGGATAAAATCAATATTTAAACTACGTTCATGGGCTTCATCAATAATGATCACGTCATATTTACTTAAGAAGCGATCTTGTTGGATCTCAGCCAGTAAAATACCGTCGGTCATCAGTTTTATATAACTTTTCTTGCTGACATTATCGTTAAAGCGGATCTTATAACCAACATGTTCACCAAGCTCTGAATCAAGCTCTTCAGCAATACGATTCGCAACCGTACGAGCCGCAAGTCGTCTTGGCTGCGTATGACCAATCATGCCATCAATGCCTAAGCCGAGGTCGAGGCATATTTTAGGGATCTGAGTGGTTTTACCCGAACCTGTTTCACCTGCAATAATAACCACTTGGTTATTTAAAATAGCATTAGCGATATCATCACGCTTTTGACTAATAGGCAGATCTTCAGGATAAGAGACTACTGGTAAGTTATCAATACGCAACTGACGCAGGCTCGACGATGCGGCAATATCCAGCTGCAGTTTATCGATAGCTTTTTCTTGCTTTTCAGAAGGTAATTTTTGCGCTGTTTGCAAACGACGTTTAAAACGAAAACGATCGGAATGCATACAGTTAGCTAGTTCAGCCGTCAGGGATTTTAAGATACTCAGCATAATAGTTAGAAAGCGCCCATTAACTCTAGTTTTAAAAGCGAAATACTATGCCAGTATCTATAGAATTTCAAATGATTATTGGATTTCAAATGAAAAGCACTTCAGTCACCTCCCTATAATCTCGATTGGTCATCGTTATGGCACATTTTTTAGGCTATTAGTTCAACACTCAACAAATATAAACTTAAGTACATATGGCACAAATTATTTACACTCGTTGACTTAATAATACGTACAAACCATTAAAATACCACCAAACAGGTAGTAACCATATAGCTTTACAAGCTGTCACAATTTATTTACAGACACAATGACGATTAACTCATTCACATATGTTTATCCACATACCTTAGCTATTTGATTTTAAACAGATATTTATTCGATCTGAATCACATAAAAAGTACGTGAAAGAAAATAAAATGCACTCGATTTTCGCTCGAACGAACTTCAAACCCTAAAAAGTGGTTATTTAAAACCACCTACATGATGAAACTCGAGGTTATAAATGTTTGGTATTTTCAAACCGAAAGAGCACATTGCTCGTTTACCCGCAGACCAGATTGACTCCACCTATAAATATTTAAGATGGCAGTTATTTTTTGGTATTTTCTTTGGCTATGCTGGCTATTACCTAGTCCGTAAAAACTTCAGTTTGGCCATGCCATATCTGATTGAGCAAGGCTTTAGCCGTGGCGATCTGGGTGTTGCTTTATCTGCAGTATCTATTTCTTATGGACTCTCTAAATTTTTGATGGGCAGTGTCTCTGACCGCTCTAACCCTCGCTATTTCTTAACTGCAGGTTTATTAATGTCAGCTGCCGTTATGTTTACTTTTGGCTACATGCCTTGGGCAACCAGCAGTATTACTGCGATGTTCGTTTTGCTATTTTTAAATGGTTGGTTCCAAGGTATGGGCTGGCCTGCTTGTGGCAGAACCATGGTTCACTGGTGGTCTAAAAAAGAACGTGGTGAATTAGTCTCAGTTTGGAACGTCGCACATAATGTCGGTGGCGGTTTAATCGGCCCTATGTTCCTACTTGGCTTGTGGGCATTTAATGACGATTGGCATGCAGCGTTTTATGTACCTGCTTTCTTTGCTGTTATTGTTGCCTTCTTTGTCTGGGTCACTATGCGTGACACCCCTCAATCTTGCGGTTTACCATCAATCGAAGAATATAAAGATGATTACCCAGATGACTATAATAAAGACCATGAACAAGAAATGACTGCAAAAGAAATTTTCTTCAAGTATGTTCTTAATAATAAGCTGTTATGGTCTATCGCAATTGCTAACGCCTTTGTTTATTTAATCCGTTATGGTGTTTTAGATTGGGCTCCAGTCTATCTAAAAGAAGCAAAAGGCTTCACAGTAGACAGCTCTTCTTGGGCCTATTTCCTGTATGAATGGGCGGGTATTCCTGGCACCCTACTTTGTGGTTGGATCTCAGATAAATTATTTAAAGGACGCCGTGCACCAGCCGGAATACTATTTATGGCTCTAGTGACTATTGCTGTACTAGTTTACTGGTTTAACCCACCAGGAAACCCTGCAATCGATATGGCTGCGTTAATTGCAATTGGATTCCTGATTTACGGCCCTGTTATGTTAATTGGCTTATACGCACTTGAGCTTGCACCTAAAAAAGCAGCAGGTACAGCGGCGGGTCTAACAGGTCTATTTGGCTACCTTGGTGGTGCGGTTGCTGCGAATGCAGTACTGGGCTATACAGTGGACCATTTCGGTTGGGATGGCGGTTTCATGGTACTAGTCGCTTCTTGCTTCGCGTCTATTATTTGCTTAATTTACGCGTATTTTGGTGAAAAACGATTCCACAATAACAAAACAAACGATGCAGCTATTGCATAGTTAATACATATTATTGTTGGTAAATAGTTTAAAGGCTACAAATTTTGTAGCCTTTTTAGCATAGACATTAACTAAATATTTGCGGCATTTAGGTAACAAGATTGTTGTTGTTTATCCATTGCTTTAAGTACATTTCGACGAGAAATAATCCCCACTAATAAACCTTCACCATCAATCACAGGATAAACTTTAGGTTTAGCTTCCAGCATTTGCTGCGCGAGTTCAATAATACTATCCGTCACTCGGACCGTGAGCACATCCTTTCTCATCAAGTCTTCAACTATCGCAACCTCTTCACAGTAATAACTTGATTCCAGTAACGATGCTAAGCAGTCCTGCTCGGAAATCCAGCCAATGAGCGTATCACTATCATTCACCACAGGTGCACCAATATGAGTAGATCTTAGTAATCTATCTACCGCCGTTGCTACAGGCATATCTGCAGTCAATTTAACTGGTCGTAACTGCATATAGTCAGATACTTTTAAAGAATTCATTCCCTCACTCCTTTAATCATTGATCTATTTAAAATAATACATGGTTATTACTTCTTTTAAGCATAGGTTATATGGTTATTTCTACAATCATGACCTTAATATTGTTTAAATTACTTTTTTTACCACGTTGAAAAACTAAAAAGTGAAAATATTAAACATATTGTAAAAAACAAATAACCCCGCAAATGGCAAATACAGCAATATCTAAAACTGGATACGAGAAATTAAACAGATTTATAAACCACAATTCAAACAAACAACAAAATAATAGCAAAGCTGATATTTATAATTTCAACTATTTATGAAATTATGTTCTTGAAGAAGGTCACACAATTGTCATAGTATCAAGGCATAAGAAAGTATAAATATCTCGCTTGATGGGAAGGGAAGCAATGAAAAAGACAATGTATGAAAAAATTTGGGATTCACACTTAGTTCACGAACCAAAGAATGGAACCCCGCTACTCTACATCGATCGTCACTTGATGCATGAAGTAACAAGTCCACAAGCATTTGAAGGCTTAAAAGTACAAAAACGTAAGATCCGTAATCGCCATAGTATTCTAGCGACAATGGATCACTGTGTTCCAACAGTTGACCGTCATTTACCAATTAAAGATCCAATTGCAGCAAAGCAAATTGATACGATGGCAACCAACTGTAGTGAACATGACCTTCTTATTTACGATATGCAAAACGTTAATAATGGTGTTATCCATATCGTTGTACCTGAGCATGGCTTTATCCACCCAGGTATGACTGCTGTTTGTGGTGATTCACATACTGCAACACACGGTGCATTTGGTGCTTTAGCGTTCGGTATCGGTACTTCTGAAGTTGAGCACGTAATGGCAACTCAGACACTACAGCAGAAAAAATCAAAAACCATGCTTGTAAGCGTAGAAGGTACATTATCGAAGTATTCAACAGCTAAAGATATTGCCCTTGCTGTTATCGGTAAAATTGGTACTGCAGGCGGTACTGGTCATGTAATCGAATTTGCGGGCTCTGCAATTCGAGATCTGACAATGGAAGGTCGTATGACCTTATGTAACATGGCGATTGAAGGTGGCGCACGTGCCGGTCTTATTGCTCCAGATGAAACAACATATGCTTACCTTAAAGGTAAAGAATTTGCACCCAAAGGTGATCACTGGGCAGCTGCACTCGCATACTGGGAGTCACTACCAACTGATGACGGCGCTGTATTTGATACTATTATCAAGCTTAAAGCGGAAGATATTGCACCACAAGTGACTTGGGGTACATCGCCAGAGCAAGTTGTAGCAGTAAACGCAAGTGTACCTTCACCAAGTGATTTCAGTGATGAAATTAAAGCTTCTGCATGTAAAGGTGCCCTTGCCTACATGGACATTGAAGCCGGAGCAGCAATCACTGATATTAATATTGACCTTGTGTTCGTTGGTTCTTGTACTAACGGCCGTATTGAAGATTTCCGTGCCATAGCTGAATTAACAGTCGGTAAAAAGGTGAGCGCCTCAGTACAAGCAATTGCAGTTCCAGGTTCATACCTTGTTAAAGAACAAGCTGAAAAAGAAGGTCTAGATAAGATCTTAGTTGATGCAGGTTGGGAATGGCGTGAACCAGGTTGTTCTATGTGTTTAGCAATGAATGGTGACCAACTAAGCGAAGGTCAACGTAGTGCGTCTACGTCAAACCGTAACTTCGAAGGTCGTCAAGGTAAAGGTGGTCGTACACACCTTGTATCACCAGCAATGGCTGCAGCAGCAGCAATTGAAGGCCATTTTGTTGACATCCGTAACTGGGCATAAGCTTTAGCACATTAGTGATCAAGGAATTAAAATGAAAGCATATAAAAATCATACTAGTGTTGCTGCATTAATGAATCGTAGTAACGTAGATACAGACCAAATCATTCCAAAACAGTTCTTGAAAAAAGTAGAACGTACTGGTTTTGGCATTCACTTATTCCATGACTGGCGTTTTCTTGATGATGGTTCAGAAAATCCTGAGTTTGAGTTAAACAAACCTGCATTCAAAGGCGCTAAAATTTTAGTTGCTGGCGATAACTTTGGTTGTGGTTCATCACGTGAACATGCGCCGTGGGCAATTGAAGATTTTGGTTTCAATACCATTATTTCAACTAGCTATGCTGATATCTTCTATTCTAACTGCTTTAAGAACGGTATTTTACCAATCCGTGTAAGCAAAGAAGAACTCACCGCATTAATGGCTGAAATTGATGCTAACGAAGGTATCGAGTTTACTGTTGACCTACCTGCACAAACAGTAACAACACCGGGTGGTATTGTTATTAATATTGAGGTTGACCCATTCCGTAAACAAAGCCTTATCGAAGGTGCTGATGATATTTCATGGACATTAAAGCATGAAGCTAAAATCAGTGAATTCGAAGCTAAAAATAAGCAGCAGTTTCCATGGCTATGGCCTGAAGCAAGCTAACTTTTCGGTAATAACACAGTCTTAGTAAATCACAGAACACACTAAGATTCGGTTTAAAAGCGGATAGCCATCTTCTATCCGCTCTTTCCCTACAATTTGAAGCAGGTAGCAAATATGGAAATAGTGCGCCCTCAAGTCCAATTAATGGACACAACTCTTCGTGATGGAGAGCAAACCCAAGGGGTCTCCTTCACCCCCGACGAAAAAGTCAGTATTGCCAAAGCCCTACTCCAATCCCTTAATGTTGACCGAATTGAAGTTGCATCTGCGCGCGTTTCTATTGGTGAAAAACATGCCGTGTCTTCATTAATGCAGTGGGCAGAACAAGAACAAGTTTCAGATCGAATCGAAATACTGGGTTTTGTCGATCATACTAAAAGCGTAGACTGGATAACATCCAGCGGTGCCAAAGTGATCAACCTACTCACAAAAGGCAGTAAAAAGCACTGTACCGAACAACTCCGTAAAACCCCGATGCAACATATTGCAGATGTCAGAGAAACCATTCATTACGCAATAGAACAAGGGTTAACTGTTAATATTTACCTTGAAGATTGGTCTAACGGCTACAGTGACAATCCTGATTATGTTTACAATATGATCAATGAACTTGCAGATTTACCAATCCAACATTACATGCTGCCAGATACATTAGGCGTAATGTCTCCAGATGAAGTTCATGTCAGTCTATCTGATATGATTGCTCGTTATCCTCAACAACAATTTGATTTTCATCCACATAATGATTACGGCTTAGCGACAGCAAATGCACTCGCAGCAGCGAAAGTCGGTATTAGCGCTATTCATTGCACAGTAAACTGTTTAGGTGAACGCGCAGGTAATGCCTCACTTGCAGAAGTTGCAGTGGTCCTTAAAGATAAGCTCGGTATCGAATCATCAATCAATGAACAACGCATCCATCAAATAAGCCAAATGATTGAGAATTTTTCGGGTAAGATAACGCCAGCAAACGCGCCAATTATTGGTGCAGACGTGTTTACTCAGACCAGTGGTATACATGCCGATGGCGATAATAAAGGTGGCTTATATCAAACGGTGTTAGGTCCTGAGCGGTTTGAACGAACCCGAACTTATGCGCTCGGAAAAATGAGCGGTAAAGCATCCCTAGAAAAGAACCTTGAAGAGTTAAGCATAGACTTAAGCCCCGAGCAAAAGACTAAATTACTTGAGCGAATTGTCACTTTAGGTGATCAAAAAGCAGTTATCACGCCTGAAGATTTACCTTTTATTATTGCAGATTTACTGGAAAGTAAAGATTACTCGCATATTGAACTACTCAACTGTTCAATTACATCAGGACTCAATGTCGATTCCACCGCAAGTATCCGTATTCGTATCGGCGATGAGATATACAAATCAGCAGGATCGGGGAATGGTGGTTTTGATGCTTTTAGTATGGCAATTCAAGCCATCATGCACAAAGTTGGATTTGATTATCCAAATTTAGAAAACTATCAAGTACGCATTCCACCTGGCGGTAAAACCAGTGCATTAACGGAAAGCTTTATTACTTGGCAACAAGGTGATCGAAGTTTCCGAACCCGTGGTGTAAGCTCCAACCAAGTATTCGCTGGTGTGCAAGCAACAATGCGTATGTTAAATAAATTACTCCATGAAACGATAACAGTATAGCACTTCATCAAACAGGTTTACGTTAAACCCCCTTAACGTAAACCTGTCACTAAGATAATGCCCCCTACCCTTTATAGCGATGTCACAATTCGTGAATATCAATTCTAAATAATATTTAATCACATCTTGATTAGACTATACTTTGTTTATATATCGTTATATCAATAAATAATAATACAAAATTCCGCAAAACAACCCTTACATTTCCTCATTCACTAACAAACGCACGATTACCTTTTAAATAATATATTTCAACCATAATAAAAAAATAATAAAACGCTTATAAAACCGCAATTTAATTGCGCAATTTTAAAATCAAAGTCTAAATTTAGATTAGAAGTGAAAAATACTTCAGACTTGTAGATGCTAATGTTTGCGGATGCAAGTAATTACATTTTGGGGGTAACTATGAGTATTTTTGAACATTACCAGCAAAGATACGAAGAAAGTCGTGAAGAAGAGTATACCATTCAAGCGTTCTTGAATTTATGCCGTGACGACAGAAGTGTATATGCATCTGCAGCTGAAAGATTACTAAACGCAATCGGTGAGCCTGAAATGGTTGATACCGCAACCGACTCTCGTCTAAGCCGATTATTTTCAAATCGTGTTGTTGCACGATATCCAGCCTTTGAAGACTTTTATGGCATGGAAGACGCCATCGAGCAAATTGTTGCCTATTTAAAACATTCGGCTCAAGGCTTAGAAGAAAAGAAACAAATTCTATATCTACTTGGCCCTGTGGGTGGTGGTAAATCATCATTAGCCGAAAAATTAAAAGACTTAATGCAGAATTTACCAATTTATCGCATTAAAGGATCTCCCGTTAACGATCATCCCTTTAGTTTGTTTGACGTGAATGAAGATGCCAGTATTCTACGTAACGAATACGGTATCCCAACCCGCTGTCTTGGTCATGTAATGTCACCTTGGGCTGCCAAACGTTTGAAAGAATTTGGGGGTGATATAAGTCAGTTTAAAGTGGAAAAAGTGCGTCCGTCTATACTCCATCAAATTGCCATTGCTAAAACTGAACCCGGTGACGAAAACAATCAAGATATTTCTTCGTTAGTCGGTAAAGTTGATATTCGTCAGTTAGAACATTTTTCACAAGATGACCCTGATGCATACAGCTATTCAGGCGCACTTTGTAGAGCAAACCAAGGGATGATGGAATTTGTCGAGATGTTCAAAGCCCCCATCAAAGTGCTACATCCTCTACTTACTGCAACGCAAGAAGGCAACTACAACAGTACCGAAGGTCTATCAGCCCTGCCTTTCGAAGGTATTATACTTGCTCACTCCAATGAGTCTGAGTGGCAAACATTCCGTAATAATAAAAACAACGAAGCTTTCTTAGACCGTGTCTATATTGTTAAAGTACCTTACTGTTTACGCGTGAGTGAAGAACAATCGATATACCGCAAACTATTAGAAAATAGTGCACTGCACAACGCGAAATGTGCACCAGGTACACTTGATGCTTTATCTCAATTCACCGTATTATCGCGTCTTAAAGATCCTGAAAATTCATCAATCTACTCCAAAATGCGAGTTTACGACGGCGAAACATTAAAGGATACAGATCCCAAAGCAAAGTCATATCAAGAGTATCGTGATTATGCAGGCGTCGACGAAGGTATGTCAGGTCTATCAACCCGTTTTGCTTATAAAATTTTATCAAAAGTATTCAACTTTGATCATGCTGAGGTTGCAGCAAATCCTGTTCATCTTTTTTATGTATTAGAACAACAAATTGAACGAGAACAGTTCCCTCAAGATATTGCGGACCGGTATTTAGAATTTTTAAAAGGTTATTTAATTCCCAAATATGTGGAGTTTATTGGTAAAGAAATCCAAACCGCTTACTTGGAATCTTATTCTGAATATGGCCAAAACATATTCGACCGCTATGTGACTTATGCTGATTTCTGGATCCAAGACCAAGAATACCGAGATCCTGAGACAGGCCAACTATTTGATCGTGAAGCATTAAATAATGATCTTGAAAAAATAGAAAAACCAGCAGGTATCAGTAATCCTAAAGATTTCCGTAATGAAATAGTTAATTTTGTACTCCGTGCCAGAGCCAATAACAGTGGTAAAAACCCGTCCTGGGTTAGTTATGAAAAACTCCGAACTGTGATCGAAAAGAAAATGTTTTCCAACACTGAAGAATTGTTACCCGTTATCTCATTTAACGGTAAAACATCCACAGACGAACAACAAAAACATGACAATTTTGTTGCACGTATGATGGAGAAAGGCTACACCCAGAAACAAGTTAGGCTATTGTCAGAATGGTATTTACGTGTACGTAAATCATCATAACCGTATTCTTTAGGGGGATGAGATGGCACATTTTATTGATCGCAGATTAAACGGAAAAAATAAAAGTACCGTTAATCGACAACGCTTCATGCGTCGTTATAACTCACAAATAAAAAAAGCGGTATCTGATGCTGTAAACAATCGTAGTATCCAGGACATTACATCTGGAGAAAGTGTCAGTATTCCAACTCGTGACATCTCTGAACCTATTTTTCATCAAGGTAAAGGCGGTAAACGTACCATTGTTCATCCTGGTAACGACAAATTTATCACTGGTGATAAAATTAACCGTCCACCACCAGGAAGCGGTTCAGGCTCTGGCGGGGGAGAAGCCAGCGATAGTGGTGAAGGTAATGATGATTTTAGTTTTCAAATTTCAAAAGACGAATACCTTGATCTGTTATTTGAAGATTTAGAGTTACCTAATTTACAAGAAAATCAATTTAACAGTATTGTTGAAATGAAAACCCGCCGTGCAGGTTATACCTCACATGGTAACCCCGGCAATATTTCGATTATTAAATCATTACAAAATTCATTAGCAAGACGTACTGCATTAGCCGGTGGAAAAAAAAGAAAAGTCAAAGCGCTCCAACAGCAAGTTGATGAATTAAGAAGCCAAGGAGAAATTGAAGGCCAGTTCGTTCACGAATTAAAAAAAGAAATTGCAGAGTTGAAAATACGGATCAGTAAAGTGCCTTTCATCGATACTTTTGACTTACGCTATAACAACTTTGAGCAATATGCAGTACCTAATAGCCAAGCTGTCATGTTTTGTCTAATGGATGTATCAGGCTCAATGGACCAACCAACTAAAGACATGGCTAAGCGCTTCTATATATTACTGTACCTGTTCTTAACACGTACTTATAAAACGATTGAAGTTGTGTATATACGTCATCATACCCAAGCAAAAGAAGTCGACGAACACGAATTCTTTTACTCACAAGAGACTGGGGGCACAATTGTATCGTCCGCTTTAAAACTAATGGATAAGATTGTGACCGATAAATTTCCGGTGAATGAATGGAACATTTACGCAGCACAAGCTTCTGATGGCGATAACTGGGCTGATGATTCACCACTATGTCGTAAGCTGTTACTGGATAAAATAATGCCTAAAGTCCGTTATTTCAGCTATATCGAGATTACCAATCGCGCCCATCAAACTTTATGGCGAGAATATGAAAAAGTAGCTGAAGCATACTCTCAGTTTGCTTTACAGCATATTCGCGAGCTAGAAGATATTTACCCTGTATTCAGAGAACTATTTAAAAAACAAGCCGCTTAGGGAGAGTCTATATGTTAAGAGATGAAGTGAAGCAGCTCAGCGATGGCCCTGATTGGAACTTTCCACTACTAGAAGAGTATCATGTCGAAATTAAACGTATTGCAGAATACTACCGACTTGATACTTACCCCAATCAAATTGAAGTCATCACGGCAGAGCAAATGATGGATGCTTACTCTTCTGTAGGGATGCCGATTGGTTATAATCACTGGAGTTTTGGTAAAAAGTTTATTCAAACAGAACAAAGCTATAAACGTGGTCAAATGGGGTTAGCATATGAAATTGTTATCAACTCTAATCCGTGTATTGCTTACTTAATGGAAGAAAACACCATACCAATGCAAGCATTAGTTATTGCACACGCCTGCTATGGACATAACTCTTTCTTTAAAAACAATTATTTATTTAAATCATGGACAGATGCAGATTCAATCATTGATTACCTGCTCTTTTCCAAGAACTATATTGCTGAATGCGAACAAAAATACGGTATCGATGCTGTCGAAAATATTGTCGATTCATGCCATGCATTAATGAATTATGGTGTTGACCGTTATAAACGCCCAAGTGAACCATCGCTCAGTGAAGAAAAACGGCGTCAACAAGAACGCACCGATTATTTGCAAACTCAAGTCAATGAATTATGGCGTACTCTCCCCCAATATAATCAAAAATCAGAGCCAGTTGAACCAAATTACCCAGTAGAACCCCAAGAAAACATTCTCTACTTTGTAGAAAAAAACGCGCCTTTGTTACAGTCGTGGCAGCGCGAGATAATTCGTATCGTTCGCAAAATTAGTCAATATTTTTATCCACAAAAACAAACTCAAGTCATGAATGAAGGTTGGGCAACATTCTGGCACTATACTATTACTAACCACATGTATGACGAAGGGTTAGTATCGGATAAATTCATGCTAGAAATTTTACATAACCATACTAACGTCATTGTACAGCCCGCTTATAATAGCCCATATTATTCAGGAATGAACCCTTATGCATTAGGGTTTGCCATGTTTACCGATATTCGACGTATCTGCGAAAACCCAACCGAAGAAGATAAAGCTTGGTTTCCTGATATTGCGGGTAGTGATTGGTTAGAAACCTTGCATTTTGCAATGAGAAATTTTAAAGATGAAAGCTTCATTAGCCAGTATTTATCGCCAAAAGTAATGCGAGATATGCACTTTTTTTCAATTGAGGATAATGAAAGCAGTAAGTTTATTGAAGTTTCCGCAATTCATAATGAAGAAGGATATCAACAATTGCGAAATAAGCTATCAGCCCAGTATAACCTCAGTAATAATGAACCTAATATTCAGGTATTTAATGTCGATAAAAAAGGTGACCGTTCTTTAACGTTACGTTATGTACCCCACCAAGAGATACCGTTAGACGCGAAATCTGCACAAGAGGTAATAAAACACCTTCATCGATTATGGGGCTTTGATGTTCGATTAGAGCAGGTCCAAGCGAATGGGAATACAGAGGTTATCAGCCAAAGTATCAGCCCTAAGGTCTAACTGTCCCACAGATATAAAAAAACCAGTCAATGACTGGTTTTTTTTATGAGATTATTGCGTAATCATTATTTAATACGTTGTTCAAAAGCGACGCAAATATCATCCCATGTTTCATCACGGTACTGCTGCCAAAGTAGGCCTGAGTTCATACCATAGTTACGGATAACATTTAAGCTCTCATCCGCTTGGTTATTTTGAGCTATACCTTTCAATTCTCGGTAGAAGTTTCGTGCTAATACGCGAGCTTCAGGATAATCAAAATAAATTTTCCCCAAAATACGGTACATATTATCAAAACCATTCAGGATCAGCGCATACACTAAATTACCTGATAAAAAGGCTAATTTATGCAGCATACTATAGTCATACGCAGTATAGGCTTCTTTATCATCAGCAAGTTCTTCGGCTTCGTTTAGAATTTCGACAACACGTTCAGGATCACGTTTAATCGCAGCTCGAATAAAAATAACACTAATATTAGTACGGGCAGATAATAAATCACTCACCAATTCAGGTAAACGTTCAGGGTCCAATCGCACTAAATCTTCTAAAATAGACAGGCTCGATGTTTCCCAAAAATTATTAACCTGTGTTGGTTTCCCATGACGGATAGTGAGCCAACCATCACGCGCTAAACGTTGTAATACCTCACGTAGCGTAGTACGAGTAACACCAATAAGCTCAGAAAGTTCTCTTTCTGCCGGAAGAATTGAACCTGGAGGAAAGCGATTTTTCCAAATCGATTCGATCAGATATTCTTCGGCAAATCCAGCAGGGCTTTTCGCCTTAATAATACCGTCATTCCGACGCGTTTTCTTCGTTGTTTTACTATCAGTAATATCCATTTAACTTCTCATTTGGAAATATAACAGGTTGTGTCTTTTCGAATCTTAGCATCCAGATGCAAGTCCGACCAGATTTAAATTAGATACTATCACTAGAATAATTATTTCCCGATTTTAATAGTAAAATAACTTTAATCGCAATAACAATAATCTGTATCAATAAAAAGGATGGCGCACCTCACTAAATATGCTTAGAATATCTCGGTTTTCAAATTCTTTAAACTTACTCTTACACAAAATATTGGACAAGCCCTCATGGACATAAGCCTTAGTACGGCGGCAAAGTTAAACTTCTTAGGTAATTCACCTCAGTGGTATAAAATTGCAATCATTGCATTCCTCATTATTAACCCGATTGTTTTTTCAATTGACCCGTTTATTGCTGGTTGGTTATTAGTTATCGAATTTATTTTTACTTTAGCAATGGCGCTTAAGTGCTACCCTCTTCAGCCAGGTGGTTTACTTGCTATTGAAGCGGTTGCCATTGGCATGACATCTGCCGAACAAGTTCAGCACGAACTTGTGAGTAACATCGAAGTATTATTATTATTAATCTTCATGGTTGCTGGTATTTATTTCATGAAGTCATTGTTATTATATGTCTTCACTAAGTTATTGATTAACATTAAATCTAAAGCATTACTCGCTTTATCATTTTCAGTTGTTTCAGCTTTCCTTTCTGCATTTTTAGATGCACTAACTGTAATTGCAGTTGTGATAAGTGTCGCGATTGGCTTCTATAGTATTTATCACAAAGTGGCATCGGGCCGTGACTTTAAACATGATCATGATCATACCAACGATGCAAATGTGAATGAGCTAAAACGCCAAGATCTTGATGAATATCGCGCTTTCTTACGTAGCCTTATGATGCATGCTGGTGTTGGTACTGCATTAGGTGGTGTATGTACTATGGTAGGTGAACCACAAAACTTAATCATTGCCGAACAAGCTGGTTGGGACTTCCTTGAATTTGCATTGCGCATGTCACCAGTGACAATTCCAGTATTTTTCTTTGGTTTGTTAACATGTGTACTTGTCGAGAAATTCAAAATATGTGGTTACGGAGCTGAATTACCAACAGCAGTACGTACTATTTTAGTTGATTTTGATAAATATGAAGATGCAAACCGCAGCCAACGTGAACGTGTAAAGCTTTATACGCAAGCGGCAATTGGTGTTTGGTTAATCATAGGTCTAGCAATGCACTTAGCAGCTGTAGGTCTCATTGGTTTATCTGTCATCATTCTTGCTACTGCATTCAACGGGATCACTGAAGAGCATGCATTAGGTAAAGCATTTGAAGAGGCATTGCCTTTTACTGCGTTACTCGCAGTATTCTTTACGATTGTTGCTGTGATTATTGATCAACAGCTGTTCATTCCCCTGATTAGCTCAGTACTTGCTGCAGACCCACATCAACAGCTACCACTATTTTACTTAGCTAATGGGATATTATCGATGGTGAGTGATAACGTATTTGTTGGTACTGTTTATATTACCGAAGTAAAAGCAGCACTGGTAAACGGCACTATCACACGAGATCAATTCGACCTACTTGCTGTCGCAATTAACACAGGTACAAACCTACCTTCCGTTGCAACGCCAAATGGACAAGCTGCCTTCTTATTCTTATTAACATCTGCAATAGCACCACTGTTACGCTTATCCTATGGCCGCATGGTTATTATGGCATTACCATATACGATTGTAATGACGTTGGTTGGTCTTGGTTCCATTATCTACTTCTTAGAGCCAGCAACAGCGACGATGCTTGATATGGGTTTAATTACCGCTCATGCAGACGCGGCAGCTGAAGCGGTTAAATCAGCCGGTCACTAGCCTAGCTAAAACATAATAAAACGCCGCTATTTGCGGCGTTTTTTTATATAAGTAATCGCTTTATATAAGCATTTATTTTTACACACTTTTACATTCTGCGTCTCATATCTAGTGCCACAATATGTTATAAAAGTAGATAGTCATTAAATTCATTTGAGACAGTATATGTACCAGTTTATTTCTAACCTACCAAAACAACGCCTACCTTGGGTTTTACTCGCGCTTACCGGCATGGGGTTAGAAGCATCAGCCCTCTTCTTCCAATATGTGATGGAATTAAGCCCTTGTGTACTATGCGTTTATGAACGTGTAGCAATAATGGGCATTATTATTGCGGGCTTAGTGGGTGCGATAGCCCCTGCGAATCCAGTGATACGCTTAAGCGGTTTTACATTATGGTTTGTCAGCGCAGGTTACAGTTTAAGCCTCGCAATTGAGCATACCGACATTCAACTGAACCCTTCGCCATTTTCAACCTGTGACTTCTTCCCTAATTTCCCGACTTGGGCACCGCTCCATGAATGGGCACCATGGTTGTTTAACCCAACCGGTTTTTGTGATGAAATTAACTGGCAGTTCTTATCGTTTACAATGCCACAGTGGTTAATTGTAGCGTCTTCTATTTACTTAGCTGTTGCAGTTATCGTTTTTAGTTGCCATATTACAGGCCTGATTAAGTCAGCGAAATAACAAGGAATTGATAATGAGCAAATCAGAATTAACTCAAATTCAACAAGATCAGTTAGACGCGAAAGTATTGCAGCGTTTATTAGCGCATTTAGATGATAACAAGCAAGTTCAAAATATTGATTTAATGATCTTGGCTGATTTTTGCCGAAACTGTTTAGGCAAATGGTATAAGTCTGCGGCAGATGAACTGGATCTAGAGGTGACAGATGAACAAGCGAGAGAGCGAATCTACGGTATGACTTATGCTGAATGGAAAGAAAACCACCAGCTTCCAGCAACTGAAGAACAACTTGCAGCATTCAATGCGAAACAAAAAAATAACGCTAAGTAATTAATTTAATACTAAAAAGGGAGAGTGAACTTGACGTTTACCCTCCCTTTTTCACAAGTCCCTTATCCAGCGTAAATGGTTATTCCGTTTTCTATCAACAATACCAAACGATAGAAACTCTTCGAAAGCGTGATCGACTTCTTCTATACTTAACTTAAGTATTTCCGCGATGTGTTTTTTTGAACATTTTAAATCTTGTTCTTGCGCGGCTTGTAAAATTGCAGAAGACCTTACTGACATTTGCTTTTCAATTAATAAGGATTGATCTTCTAATTGAGCTGGCGCTTCAATTTCAATATAGCTCTGTGTTGCTAAAAGACGTAAATTCTCAGCTTTATCCGCTTTTTCTTGTTCTTTCTTACGGCTAATTGAATGGCGGAAACGCAGTTCTTCACCGATTAAACCAACGAAGAAAGCAGCAAAGATATCAAGTAATACCGATAAAAATATGACTAACCATGATTGTGCATCTTCTGTTGTTGTATTCATAATTTTCGCAAGGCTTGCGATCAAACTGATAACCGAACCTTTTTCAGAAACAGGAACGCTATCACGCTCAATTCTAAGTTGTGTTTGTTTTTCCCGTAGAGTTTGATTTTCTTTTTGGATTCGAGTCACACCAAGGGAAATCATTTGTAGCTCTAGGTATTTATCTGCGGCTTTATTATTAAGTGCAATTTCATCGTCGATCGCGGATATTTGCAGAGTAATTGCATTTACCCTGTTATCGCGTTGATCAACATACTGTTGTGCCACATTGGTTGCACTGTTAATCCCGCCAATACTGCCACCTATCGAAATAATGGCAAGGATACAATAGAATCCAAGTGCGATAAATGCGGCATGAAATGCTTTTCGTGCAATACGCTCACCAAATTCATACCAAGCAAAAAATTTACCGAGTTCGAAAATGACGGCCAAACTGCCGAATAAAATCTGCATGAGTAATTTATCATGGATAGATAAAAAGAGTAGCAGTGAGAATATTACCGACGCAGTGATGGCTGCGCCAGTAAAGGCATACAGGCTACACATGGCAAGTGTGCCTTTAGGGCGGCGTGTATATGTTAATGAAGAATCATGCATAACGTATCTTAAAGCAGAAAAGTGACTAATTTGCGGGAATACTAACACGGCAAATTTGTAACAGATAACTACTTTTAGTTATTTTAAGAAACGGGCATATTTCGACCATTTTGTGAGGGAATTCTATTAAAACTGCCAGAATAATCCCAAGCTACCTACTATGTATTCTTTATGTGTATCCTCTTCATAGTCAGGGCTCATTGCGACGACACTAAATTTCATACCGATATTATGGTAATAGGCAAGTAAACCCGCAGCAACTGTTGCTTGTACGTTATTTAACGTAATGTCCGGAACGTCATCTGGTGTATCACCTTCAATCGTAATATCGTTGAAACGATAACGAACCTCAGCTGTTGCATAAAGCATAATACCTGAGCTGTTTGGTGCCAGTAACATGCCTTGTAGCCGCTGAGGGTGTAGGCTTAGGTTATTATAGTTAACCCCTAAATCTGGTCCCCAGCGTACTGTCGAACCAAATGCCACTTCACTTTGAAAATTACCTACGGCTAAGCGTTGATACACTGACAGATCCGATTCACCAATGAGCATCAATGGACGGCCGATAAGTAGATCAGCTTCTGCTGTCACTTGGTAGACAACTTGATCTTCAATTTGATACTTCCAACCTTGAGGTGTAGCGGCTCCAACCAATTCATGGACTTTTGTTTGCGTATCGCCTGCTTTTGATTGTTCGCCGACTGTACCAAGTAATAATGACAGTCGGTAAGAGCTGACGGCGCTATAACCGAGTACGCTTGCTTCACCAAATAATAGCCCTGCGTATGGGCGTTCATCTGGTTGTGGTGTTGTGGCTGTTATATCGCTAGGAGTCCACATTTGTTGGCCAAATTGGTAATTAACTGCGTATTTTAGTGGGTTTGGATCAAAAAGCGTTAACGCTTGCCAAAAACGGTTATTTAATGCGGGTTCCTCAGTAGTATAATTGATGAAAACTGCATTAGTATAATTACCATCTTCTTTTGAGATCTCATCATTATGCATACCAAATAACCAGCCACTTGCAAAACTCGCGTTAATTTGGCTTAAAGTCAGTAAAATAATGCTGCATAACTTAAAACGCATGTGTTTTCCTTATTGTCATTTTTATGTCGTTATTTATTGAACATGTGAATAAATATAATTAAGCATTAATTATACCAGCATTGTGAGTTACGAGTTAATTTAATACTTGATTGGCGTGGGTCTAATGCATTTTCATTACTTGGCGCTAGCACTTGAGACTTGTTCGGTATGATTTTGGCTAAAAAAATTGCTTCGTATCAACATACAAAGACATACTAATGAGACAACAAGGACCGTTGTTTATTACTTCGCCCTAGTTACTGGTTTCTTGGATGGGGAATGAAATTGAAATCATTAATAAAATGCTGTGGTTTAATCACCTTCGGCCTCGTAACGTCGAGCGTTATGACAAATGTGAATGCTGAAATAAAAATAAAGGGTAGTGCGAGCTTAGAACAACGTATTTTTCTAGATCGTCCTGCACAACCGACGTATCCGGTGAATGATAGTTATCCTTATCCTGTTTATCATCAAATATCAGCGGCTTTATCTCCGCATATAGAAGCGTCATCTAAAAAAAACAATATGGTGTATACAGCACACCCCTTTGTACGTATTGATGAACGTGATGATGGACGTACGCATATTGATTTGAGAGAGTTTAAAGCTGCGCTTGTTACTAAAAAGTGGGAAGCTTCTATCGGTTTTGATCAAGTGCATTGGGGAGTGATGGAAAACCATCATTTAATTGATATTGTGAATCAAACTGATTATCTGGAATCGCCAAATGGAAAGGATAAGCTAGGTCAACCTATGTTTAGGTTGGGCATCGACCTTAAAGGTGCGTTACTGGAAGCTATGTTGCTGGTGGGTTATCGTGAACCAGCCTTAGCAACACCTGGAGCACGGTTTAGTTTCGATAACAATTATAGTTATGAATATGCGGGTTGGGGCGAAGAATATCATCCAGATGTTGCACTACGCTACAGTAAAAGTGTTAAAAACATTGATGTGGGCGTGAGTTATTTCGGTGGACATACACGAACTCCCGAATTGAGAAACTCAGCTGTGGGGAACCCAATTTGGTATGTGAATTTAGTTGACCAGATATCAATAGATATTAAAGCAGATTTGAACCGAGTTACTTTAAAAGGTGAAGTGCTATATAAGCTTATTGAAGATGAATCGACGCGTGCAGTGGTATTGGGGGCGGAGTTTAGCTTACTACAAACTCAAAATATAGGCGTTAACTTACTGAGTGAATATAGTTGGGATCAGCATGGTAAAAAAGCATTTGATAATAGTTTTCAAAATGACATATTTGCTGGTGCAAGGGTTACTTTGAATGGTTTAAATAATAGCGAGTTACTTATCGGCCATAATTATGATTTTGATTTTGGTTCTCAGCATGGTTTTGTTCAGGCAAAAGTGAATGTCACGAAAGCACTTTCTATTGGCATTGAAGGTTGGTGGTTTAATATCAATGATGATGACTATGCGAATAAAAGTTATAACGATGACAACATGATCCAATTGACTGGTTATTATAATTTTTAATCAATTTGAAGTATTTACCTTTGTACTCGTTACCTTAGCAATAGGGGGTGCTGTTAATTCGGCATTTTTTCGGTTATTCTGAGCACTAAAAGATTAGTTAATCGTATAAAAGGATTTTAAATGTTTAAGATAAATCAGTACTTTGATGGTCAAGTTGCTTCTATTGGGTTTAAAAAAGCGGATAAAGAAGCCAGTGTTGGCGTGATGGCTGTCGGTGAGTATGAGTTTGGTACAGCCTTAGCGGAAGTGATGGTTGTGATTACTGGCGCGTTAACTGTGTTACTCCCTGGACAATCTGAGTGGCAAACATTCAATGCTGGTGAACAGTTTAATGTACCTAGCGACAGTAAGTTTCAAGTTAAAGTAGCGCAAGAAACAGCGTACCTTTGCCAATACGGTTAATGGGACCCTGTCCCGAAATCTG
>NZ_FPLG01000101.1:0-93853 GCF_900120065.1 Moritella viscosa | reverse complement strand
AGAACTAAAGAAAGTGGTGGGCTGTGAAGGATTTGAACCTTCGACCAATTGATTAAAAGTCAACTGCTCTACCAACTGAGCTAACAGCCCCAAATTCTTTCTTTCTAAAGTCTCGTTATTTATCTTACAAAATATATAACCAAACTTAATAATTTGTGGTGGGTCCTACTGGGCTTGAACCAGTGACCCTCGCCTTGTAAGGGCGATGCTCTCCCAACTGAGCTAAGGACCCACAAATTTTGCTATTTATATAGCGAACAAATTGGTTGCGGGAGCCGGATTTGAACCAACGACCTTCGGGTTATGAGCCCGACGAGCTACCAAACTGCTCCATCCCGCGACAATATGTTTTCATTTAGCTTACGTAGGGTTCGTAATTAAATGTGGTGGGTCCTACTGGGCTTGAACCAGTGACCCTCGCCTTGTAAGGGCGATGCTCTCCCAACTGAGCTAAGGACCCACATATACCAACTTAATTGGTAATAGAAATGGTTGCGGGAGCCGGATTTGAACCAACGACCTTCGGGTTATGAGCCCGACGAGCTACCAAACTGCTCCATCCCGCGACAATTCTATAATCAAGATATCAATTAACTAAACGACTTACGTTGTTTTCGCTAACCCCTGTCTCGATGGCGGCTATAATACTTTTTTCAGAAAACTCTGCAAGTAAAATCTGCTCAGAATCACAATTCAATGATAAAACTCTGGATTCCGTTCAGTTTAACGCCAATAAGATGACAAATAACACAAACCCATAGAGAGCTAATATTTATCAATCTAAAACATTACTTAAGTACTGCTAGCTCTTGTTTTGCAAGCTTGGCAACTGCATCATTTGGGTAATCTTTAATCACAAGTTCAAAATAACGCTTCGCTTCACTCTTAGAGCCAGATAGCTTAGCAAGCTGACCAAGTTTCTGTAATGAGTCAGCACGTTTGTTTGACGTAGGATACTTAGTCACAATCTTCTCAAATTCAGCTTTAGCTTCATCATTCTTATTATTTTTACGTAAAAGCAGACCTAACCAATAATGTGCATTTGCGGCTAACTCTGATTCTGGATACGTAGAAATAAAACTTTGTAACGCAGGAATTGCTTCATCATATTTACGTTCATTTTTGATTAATTTGATCGCGTAATTATAAGCATCTTTACCAGTTAAGTTTACTGGCTGATTTGTTGCATTTAGAATATTTTCATCAATAGCTACTGGAACGACAGGTTTTGCGACGAGTGTTGTACGGATACGCTCAATATCATTAAGAATATCACGCTGACGTTGCGTAATTTTACCTTGTTCTAGTCCGCTTTCTTCGATAGCCCCCTGTAAATTCATTAATTCAATTGATAACTGATCAAGTCTTTGCTGGGTTTCTAATTGTGCTCTCGTCCGAGCTTGGAGGATATTCTCTATACGAGTCAAGCGTTGCTCAACAGAACGAGTCTGTTTTTTAGTGATCACCGATTCAGTACTTGTATTTACATCAAATACTGTTGCTGGTGCTGCATGCCCGAAACCACTATAAAGAACGGCCATGATCATGGCCGTTTTAGTATTAATTCGAATCAAGGTGACTAATCCTTAGTAAACTAGCACTGCACGTCGATTTTGAGAGAATGCAGCTTGAGTATGAGAAGTATTTACAGGCTTCTCTTCACCATAACTAACTGTTGAGATTTGGCTTGAAGAAACACCTAAGTTGTTTAGGTATTTTACAACAGCATCAGCACGGCGATCGCCTAGTGCAATGTTATAACCTGGAGTACCACGCTCATCGGCATGACCTTCAATTAATACTTTAACTGAAGGATTATCAATTAAGAAATTAGCATGATCTTGTAATAACTCACCGTATTCAGCTGTAACAGCTTGTTGATCAAAACCAAAGTAAACAACGTGGCGTTTACGTAGCTCGTCAATTACTTGTTTTTTAACTTCTTCAGCTGTTAAATTTTCAACTGGGTCAATACTTACGTCAGTATCACTACCAACAATAACATTTGAACTTGATTCAGCATTAGTTGCTGAGTCATTTGTTGTTTGTTGTGCAGTACTTTCAACAGCGTCATTTGCAGTCGTATCCGTTGTTGAACTACATGCAGCCAATGTCAGCATTGGTAACGCTATTACTAAACTTTTTAAGATTTTATTTAGTTGCATTTTCATTTTCCTATCAATAATTAATTCTTTTTAGATGTCAAGAAAGGTGACCACGCTGGCGCTTTGACTTCTCCATCACTTGCTGGTAAAACCGCTTTAAAGCGCCCATCCATTGAGACTAGCGATAATACCTGTTTCCCCTTAACAACCGTGCTGTAAATAACCATGCTGCCATTAGGCGCAATGCTTGGCGACTTATCAAGACGACCGTTAGTCAGTTTTTGAACATATCCATCTGACAAATCCTGCTTCGTTACACTATACTTACCTTTTTGCAAACTGACCATCACTAAATTCTTACCATCAGGACTAATTGAAGGATTTAAGTTTGCGTTGCCTTCAAAGGTAAGTCGTTTGATTTTCTTACTTTCTAAGAAAACCTGATAAATTTGCGGACGCCCGCCACGTTCAGAGGTGAAGACAATCGACTTACCATCTGGTGCCCAGGTTGCTTCAGTATCAATACCACGATTTTTAGTCAATCGGTCTAGTTTTTTGGTTTTCAAATCATAAACATATACATCTGCTTGCCCTGATTTAGACAATATCATCGACAACTTCGAGCCATCAGGTGAAAATACCGGTAAAATATTACTGCCTTTATACGGTTCGATGAGCTCACGTTTCTGTGTGACCAAATCATAAATCCAGATTTCATGTTTTTTGTCTTCCATACTCATATAAGCCAGTTTTTTACCTGTAGGGTCCCACGACGGCGACATAACAGGCTCTGTTGAGCGGAATAATACATGCTGATTCATACCATCATAATCAGATATTAATAACTTAAATGGATATTTATCATCATAATTAATAGCAACATAAGCAATACGCGTTAAGAATGCGCCACGCGTACCAGTCAGGTTTTCAAAGATATAATCACTTAAACGGTGTGAGATATGACGAGGACGACGTGTCGAAAAGTTACCTTTCAAATTTAGCTTAATACGATCGGTACTTTTAACCAATTGCTCATCAATCTTCAACGGTGTTTGGTTTTTAAAGCCTGATAAAATATTGATTAGCTGAAAGTGAATTTGTAACCGACCATTACTCAAAGGTTTTACAGTACCAATCACAATAGCTTCTACACCTGTTTCTTTCCAGGCTGCATAATCAACAGCATTTTCTGTTGCTGGCGTTTGTGGCATTAAGCTGCGTTCCAATGGCGAAAAACGACCACTATTACGTAAATCATCCGCGATAACACTGGCGAAATCAATCATGTCTTTTGGTTTAGGCTGTGTACCTAACCACTTAAACGGAACGACTGCGACAGGTCTGGCACTATTTGTGCCCTCTGTGATGACAATTTCTAATGCCGCATGCGCGATTTGTATCTGCATGAGACACACAATAAAGAAAGATAAAAATCGTTTAGTTATATTCATATTAAATCTCAGGTCTAAAAATTAAATCAATTTTTTTAAGTTTTTTAGCAACATCAGGATCCGGTGACATCGGCAGCGAACCGACCTTATTTACCGCACTAACCCCAGCTCGACACACAGCAGTGTCTCCATCACCACTTGTAACACTTAACACCAAACCAGAATTAGATAAAATAATCTTCAATAAACAAGATTTACCTTTCATCGCATCACTAGTTAACATGTTGCGTTGAATCGAACTTCGAATTCTCAGAGTATATTTATCTACTTCACTCAAGACTTCTTGCTGACGTACCGCATCAAGTTGTTGTATTTCATTATCTAACTCGGATGCAAATTCAGCGTCGATCTGCTCTTGCATCAAACGTTCTTGCCTGTCTCGTTCGATTTTAGCTAAACGTTGACGTTCTTTTTCTGCCACTTTACGCTTTTGTTCAGCGACACGTTTACGCTCTTGTTCTGCTTTAAGTTTGGCTTCTTCAGCCTTTTTTCGTTTCTTCTCGGCAACAACAGCAGCCAGGCGTTTACGTTCTTTTTCTTCTGCTGCTTTACGTTTATTATCTGCCGCTACTGCCGCCTGCTCAGCTTTTTTACGCTCTAACTCTTTCTTAGCACGCTGCTGTTCGGCTTTTTTGGTTGCAGCTTCGGCTTTTTTACGTTCTTCAACTTTTTTCAAGCGTTGTTGCTCTGCTTTAACTGCTGCAACTTCGGCACGTTTACGTTCAACTTCTTTTTCGGCGCGCTTGGTCTCAGCTCGTTTTGCGGCTTGTTCTGCTTTTCGCTGAGCATTTTTTGCTTTTACAATTGCAGCTTCTTTTTGTCGACGCTCTTCATTGAGTTTTTGAATGCGGTCTTCTGCTTGCTGTATACGTTGCTGCTCTTTTCTTCGTTTATCTTGTTCTGCGCGTTTAATACGATCAGCATGCTGTTTTACTGCTTGTTCACTAACCACAACCGCTTGGATAGCCTGTACTTTTGGCTTTGGTTGTTGCTTTAATGGTGTCGATGTTGCACTTAGACCCAGTAACACGAGAAGTACAACATGCAGTGCGACCGAAATAATAATAGCCACAGAGTACTTAGACTGATTATCCTTCATCTTTATTTATACCCTACCCTTAGCTCTTAACTACTCTAAACTACTTTTAATTACTTCTAACTAGGCTACTCTACTGGATCTGTCATTAATCCAACAGAAGGGGCGCCAGCCTGTTGTAAAACAACCATTAAACGGATCACTTGTGCATACGCCACAGAGCCATCGCCTTTGACGACAACAGGTGTGTCAGGTTGCAATTTTAAGTGCGCTGCAACTAACGTAGCTAAATTATCAGGCGACATTGGTGATTTATCACCATCCCCCGCATCAAGGTAATATAAACCGTCTTTATCAACAGAAGCGACAATTGGTGGTTTACTGTCTTGTGATAATGCTTCGGCTTGTGCTTGCGGCAAATCCACAAGCACACCTTGAGTCACTAACGGGGCTGTCACCATAAAAATAATAAGTAGCACCAACATGACATCGATATACGGTACTACATTAATTTCCGCTACAGGTCGTCTGCGCTTACGTTGATAAGGCTGCATCGCTTAATCCTGTGTTTTTTTAGCCAAGGTCTGGCGATGTAAAATACTTGAAAATTCTTCCATAAAATTAGCGTAATTATTTTCAATTCTCATCACTTGATCAGAAAATCGGTTATAGGCAATTACAGCTGGAATCGCGGCGAACAACCCCATCGCAGTTGCAATTAACGCTTCAGCAATACCCGGGGCAACCATCGCCAATGTAGCTTGCTGCACAGCACCTAACGCAATAAATGAACTCATAATACCCCAAACCGTACCAAACAGACCGATATAAGGGCTGATTGAACCGATCGTAGCGAGGTTATTTAAGTTAACTTCAAGATCGTCAACTTCACGAGATAAAGCAACCCGCATCGTGCGGTAACTGCCATCCATTACCGCATCGGCATTTTCTTGATTGGTATTATGAATACGCACATATTCTTTAAAACCAGAGTGGAAAATTAACTCCATACCCTGAATATTATTTTTCCGCGCTTCGCTTTCTTTATACAATTTTGATAAATCAATACCAGACCAAAACCTATCTTCAAATCGTTTCGACGCTTCGTTCGCTTGCGTCAATGCTTTTGAGCGATGAAAAATCATAGCCCATGATGCTACGGACATGGAAAGCAGTAATAACATCACTGCTTTTACCAATAGGCTAGCTTCCCAAAAAAGTTCAAAAAATGAAATATCAGCAGCTTCCACTGGTTAGTTTCCTTATAATTTCTGTAGGCATTGCACAGGGTTTCTTGTGTGATAATTGAATGCACGCCACTTTAACTGTTAATTCAGACAATAATCTGCCATGTTCATGATAGACACACTGAGAAAAGACCAAAGATGCACGTTTTAGTTCCTTAATATGTGATTTTATAATTAATAAATCATCAAGGTGTGCAGGATAGCGATAATCGATGTCTATTTTTCGAACTACAAATGCAATATCGCGTTGTAATAACTGAGCTTGTGAGAAGCCCTTGTTACGTAGCATTTCAGTTCTTGCACGTTCAGCATAATTCAAATAGTTACTGTGATAAACCATACCACCAGCATCTGTATCCTCAAAATAAACACGTACGTTGAATATGCTTTCTGCTATATCGTTTTGCATTATCATAAAACCCGCATTTCGAAACACTATAACTTAAACTTATAACGCTATAATCTAAGATTGAATGTTATAAGTTTAATAATATACCTGACAAAAATAAGATATGAAATTGATTTAATGTGAAGAATACGTTTCAGCGACTATTTTTCAGGATAATCAAAACCCAAATGCAGATAAGCACGTGCGGTTGCAATTCGTCCACGAGGTGTACGCTGTAAGAAACCTTGCTGAATAAGATACGGTTCAAGTACATCTTCGATGGTTTCACGTTCCTCACCAATTGCCGCAGCAACGTTATCTAATCCAACGGGTCCGCCTGAGAAAGTATCGACAATCGCGATTAATAATTTTCGGTCCATGTAATCAAACCCGCAGGTATCCACATCAAGCATGCTTAACGCGGCTGACGAGATCTCAGCATCAATATCGCCATTATGTTTTACTTCCGCATAATCACGTACTCGACGTAATAAACGGTTAGCAATACGTGGCGTACCACGTGAACGTCTGGCTATTTCTAACGCACCCGCACTATCCATATTCAGCCCTAAACAATTGGCCGAGCGTAATACGATATCTTGTAAATCTTCAACCTTATAAAACTCAAGGCGCTGGACAATACCAAAACGATCACGTAATGGTGATGTTAATGAACCCGCTCGAGTCGTCGCTCCGATGAGTGTAAATGGGGGTAAATCAAGCTTAATCGAACGTGCTGACGGGCCTTCACCAATCATAATATCTAATTGGTAATCTTCCATTGCTGGATATAAAATCTCTTCAATTGACGGGTTAAGCCGATGAATTTCGTCAATAAATAATACGTCATGGGGTTCTAAATTAGTCAGTAATGCAGCAAGATCACCTGCTTTTTCGAGTACTGGTCCAGAGGTGGTCTTAATACTCACCCCCATTTCGTTAGCAACAATATTTGCTAACGTGGTTTTACCTAATCCAGGAGGTCCAAAAATTAATAAATGGTCCAAGGCATCATCACGGCGTTTACTCGCTTCAATGAAAATCTCCATTTGATCACGCACGTGATCCTGACCTTGGTAATCTGACAACATCTTTGGTCGGATAGCGCGGTCTATCACTTCTTCTTCACGGATGGTACCGCTAGAAATTAATCGATCAGCTTCAATCACTAAAGTAAGTTCCTAAATTAATTCTGTAAGGTGGCACGTAATGATAGACGAATAATCTCTTCACAACTCATACTTGGTTGTGCAACTTGCTTGATCATCTTCGCGACTTGCGCAGGTTTATAGCCTAAACCAACTAAGGCATCTTCCGCTTCTTCAATCGCATTCGATGACGTATTACCATAGCCTTGTAATTGTGCTTTATCTGCTTCAGGAGTAAATAAGTCTTGAGTCACCCAATTTTTAAGACGGTCACGCATTTCTACCAACAAACGTTCTGCGGTCTTTTTACCCACACCCGGTAATTTAATTAAACTATTAATATCATCATGTTCAACACAGTGTGCAAATTGATTTGCTGTCATACCCGATAAGATAGCTAATGCCAACTTAGGGCCGACACCATTCACTTTAATTAACTCTCGGAACATTAAACGTTCCATTTTATTATTAAAACCGTAAAGTAATTGTGCATCTTCTCGAACTATAAAGTGAGTGTAAACGATCACTTCGTTATCAACATCGCCAAGCTCATAGAAGCAGCTCATCGGCAGTTGAACTTCATAACCAACCCCATTTACTTCAAGTAAAATCTCTGGTGGTTGTTTTTCTAATAGAGTGCCACGTAAACGTCCAATCACAATTATTTTCCAACATTTTTTAAACTAATATAATATTCACAAGGATAATAAAATACTGGTTAAATATCCAGATCATTTATTATTTAGGTTCACTTAATAAGTTAATTGTAACGCCCGCGTGCTGTACCTTTGACTTTACCCGCCATATTAATCAAGGTACGTAAACTCTGGGCATGACATAATGCAACGGCAAGTCCATCGGCGGCATCGGCTTGCGGCGTGCCGGGTAATTTAAGTAAATTGACAACCATTTGCTGTACCTGTTCTTTATCAGCACCACCGTTGCCCACTACCGCTTGCTTGATCTGACGGGCTGTATATTCTCCTACTTCTAAGTCATTTGACACAGCAGCAACAATAGCAGCACCGCGGGCTTGGCCCAGCTTTAATGCAGACGCCGCATTTTTGCCCATAAAGACATCTTCAATAGCAAACTTATCTGGTTGAAATTGAATGATAATTTCACTGACTCCCGCATGTATTTGCTTTAATCGCTCAGGTAATGTATCCCCTGATGTACGAATACAACCACTGCCTAAATATTGGAACCTACCGTGTATATGCTGAATCACACCGTATCCAGTTATCCGGGAGCCCGGATCAATGCCAAGAATAATACTCATACTTTATTATCTTCAATTATCATGTTTATAATTACAGTATACCTGTACATAAGCTTGAAACCTAAACCCTGTACCTTATCCATATACCATTAAAATAACGCATATAAATTAAACAACTAAAACCACACGTCTTTGCCTTATTATTCCATCATTTTGTAAAGAAGTGTATTTCAAATCATTTGGCCATATTGATACATTGTGAATCAGTGTTAGCTTGTTATAATGCGCCTTTTTACAATCAAACTTGTGGGGCTAAAATGAAAAGAGTCGTATTATATACACAGAAAAAGTGTCCAAATTGCGATACGGCAAAGCGCTACCTAGATGAAAAGAAAATACCTTACCGTTTATGCAGCGTAAATGAACCACGTGGCAGTAAAGAATTAGCCGCTATTGGTGGTCGTGGTGTTCCAACACTTAAGATTGGGGACCAAATACTGCGTGGTTTCTCAATCAAATCATTCGAAAATATGTATCGCGGTTAACCCCCATACAAACCAGACTGTTATTACTCTCGCTATGTACTCTAGGTGTTATTAACAACAGCATTTAATCATTACTTATGGATATAAATCATGAAGAATCGTTTTATTCAGCTAGGCCTTATTATCAGCTTATTGTTTTCTACATTGGTCAGCAGTGCTGAAATAGACAGTATCGATCTTAAAGTTACCATGAAACAAATGAGATTAGCGTATACTCAAGCAATGAAAACAACGTCAGCGGATGAATTTAATACGCGCATTGATGAAATGAGTAAAATGCTTGCCGTAGCGCAAAGCTATAACTTTTCACCTGATCGTGCAGCAATGTCACACCAAGGTCTAGATAAAGTAGAATTAATACTGAACAGCATTCAAAAAACCGATATAACAGATGAAAATCTCGCTGTTGCGAAAAGCAAATTAAAAGATGTTGATAGCTTAAGAAAAGAATACCATAAGAAAAGTAAACCTAGCGTTTGGCAGCTTATTTTCGGTTAACACACCGATTTTGATGAATATAAGTTAATACCCGGCCATATAACAATATATTAATAAAATGTAGGAACAGATTAAATGCCAAAGACTCTCGATAATAACCTAATCGCGACAATTCAAGCTTATGATGCGGAAAAGCGCCTTAGCTATTTATTAAAAGAAGTCACTACCGAACGTCAGATCTGGATCCTAACGGATGAGCATGGCTGCGTAATGCTAAACAATGAAGATGAAGATTGTGTACCAGTATGGCCTAACGCTGAATTTGCACAATCTTGGGCGACTGGCGAATGGAAACACTGTAAAACAGAATCTATATCGTTAGCAAAATGGCAGAGCCGCTGGACATCTGGCTTAATGGATGATGATTTAGCACTGGTTATTTTTCCAAACCTTGAAGATGAAGGGCTTATCATGTTCCCTGACGAATTTGATATCGCTTTACAAAAACAAGCGAAGAAAAAACGCTAATCGCCAAATAAATAACCGTTTATGAGAAAGCATGCCAACATAAAATGACTGACACGCTTTTTCATTTCTCCTCTTCATTTATTATAAGCCGCCGTTTACTCCCTCATACCGACCACTTAAATAATATTCTTTTCGAGAGCACCAAGTTAAATTAATGTTATTTTATTTACCACCAATCTAAGGTATTGTTTTATATTCTCTCAACAATCGGCAAACGATATGATTTCCAACAAGCTAAAGTTATTTATTATTTATATATGTTTTTCATTATTAACGGGTTGTTCGATTGTTCGATGGAAAATCCACACAGATGAAGATAACTTAAAATCCGAGGGTTTTGAGCAGCACCAGATGAGTTTAGAAGAAGGTGGCTCACTGAGTTATTGGCGTGGTGGAGAAGGACAGCCACTATTACTGCTTCATGGATTTGGTGGTAACGCCATCACGACATGGAACAAAGAAATGCTGGCACTCAGTAAAGATTATGATGTTATCGCACCAGACCTCGCTTGGTTTGGTGACTCTTTTAGCGCAGGTAAAGCCAACCTAACAACAGAAACACAAGCGATATGGCAGTTAGTCAACCAATTACAGCTTGATAATATCAATATCGCCAGTATTTCTTATGGTGGGTTTATCACCTTCAATATGCTCAATAACACTCAAAGTAGTCAAATTAATAAAGCCATTATCATCGCCAGTCCAGGTCCTTACTTCAGTGATGATGCTCTTGTCGCATTAAACAAACGTTTTGCAGTCGATAACCCAGAGGACTTCTTTATTCCAAAGAATAGCGATGAATTACGTCGTTTATTTGATGGTATTTTTGCCAAACCTAAAATAATGCCAGGTTTTATTGCAGATCAAATTTATCAAGCTTATTTTGCAACTTGGCATAAACAAAAAACAGCCATGATTCAATCATTACCAGCCGATCGAGATGCCTTACTCGAGGCTCCAGCATCATCAACACCAACATTACTTATTTGGGGTGAGAAAGATCGTGTCTTTCCTGTAGAACACGGTATTTACTTGAGTAAAAAAATACAAGCACCACTTGTTGTCATTCCAAATACAGGTCATGGGGTCACTAATGAACAACCCGACTTGGTCGTACGCTTGATTAAAACATTTATCGACAATGAAAAAATATAATAAATAGTCCGCTTGATACCGCATAAATTATGTACAAGGCTATGGTTATAGTTGGTAATTTGGCTTAAGACATTTATTATTTAGGCATTAAACTTTAAGAGTATTAAATTAAGTTATGAGTAAAAAACATTACGTAGTATGGAAAGGTGTGAAGACTGGGATATTTGATAACTGGTCTGAAACTAAAGCACAGATTGATGGCCGCAGTGATGCGCAATATATGGGTTTCCCATCAAAAGAAGAAGCTGACCAAGCATTCGCCTCAACCTATACTCGCGCATTAATGAAACGCTCATTAGCAAAAGAAGGTACGACAGGTTCAGGTGTTAAACCAAAAGCAACACGTCCTGCTGGTGCATCTAAGTCAATTCTATCCACCCCGCCACAAGTTGCAGATCTCAATATTTATTGTGATGGTGCTTGCTCTCCGAATCCTGGAAAATCGGGTACCGGAATGGCCGTTTATGAAAAAGATAAGCTCACACAATTATGGTATGGCTTATACGAAGCTAACGGGACGAATAACTCTGCAGAATTAAATGGTTTATTAGTCGCCTTCCGCTTTGCAGTCTCACACATAGAACAAGGTAAAACGGTACAAGTATTATCTGACTCGAGATACTCTATTGATTGCATCACTAAGTGGGCAAAAGGTTGGAAAAATAAAGGCTGGAAGCGTGGTAAGAATGAAGAAATTAAAAATTTGGCTATTATTCAACAATGCTTCAGTTTGTACGAACAATTAAAATCCAATTTAATTATTTCCCATGTTAAAGGCCATGCAAATATCGAAGGTAACGAACTATCAGATCGTATGGCAGTATTAGCACGTAGCCAACAAGAACCTAAGTTGGTGCAATATACGACGAGTATTAACATTGCCGAAATTCTTGCAATGCCATCAGGCTAGTAACCCTAACCGACATTTACGCCTTATCTAATATAGAGAAATAAGCTAATGATACTGCCTCAGCTTATTTCTCACATCTCAAATAACAATGTTGTACTATCCATTACATAATAGGCGCACAACCTTTCAGCATTAGCGCCATATTCGCACTCGATTTAGCTTGGGTATAATAAGTATCTGTCGTTGTAGCTGCACTTTGAGTCATAGATCCAATATCTGCAGAAATAAGCGGAGCAAGAACCGTTAGCGCCGATGCAGACTGCCGATCCGCTTCATAAGCTGAAAATGCTTTACTGATTTCGGTACACGAAAAAGCATCAGCGCCTTGTTGCGCCATATTATAAACCTGAGATGACGTTTCACAGCCCGTGAGTAGACCTGCAAACAATGCTATTGCTATTATTTTATGCATCAAACTTCCTTATGTTGATAAATATATGCGTCAATATTTCCTCACCATTATAGCTGACAAAATTAAGATAAATCGCGACAGAACACACAGCACAAAATAATTATTTGTGAATTACATAGCAACGTATTTACATTTATCAGTTGCACGTTAAGATGATTAAAACATGGTCAAATGAATGGAATAATATGTCAACATATTGGTTTAAAACATTAATCCCAGCGCTAATCTGTAATTCATTGTTGCCTGTTTCGGCTGCAAATATAACGGAGATTTCAGGCAAAGACTGCCACGCAATGATAGATGCGGGCGTTATGTCCTCAGCAGCACCTGTGCAGTGTGAGCGTTTAAGACAAGTCCAATTCGATTATATTGACTTTCAGGGTAAACAGCACAATAACGGTTCGATTATCGTCATGGATGCAGTATCACCTTACGTAGCAACGATCTTTGAACGTTTATATGAATTGAAATTTCCCATCAATAAAGCACAGCCAATCCACCACTATCAAGGTAATGATAACCTATCAATGGCAGACAATAACACTTCTGCATTTAATTATCGCCCTATCGCAGGTAAGCGTTCACTATCAGTTCATGCTTATGGTTTAGCTATTGATATTAACCCAAAACAAAATCCATTCGTTGAATTTGGTGAGCAAGGTAGCGCAAGCTTCAAGCCAGTAGATGGATCTAAATACGCTAACAGAATGAAGTTTAGATACGGTAAAGATGAGCGCCAAGGCTTTGCTGAAGATGTGATCACAACCTTTGCTGATAATGGATTTTTATATTGGGGTGGCTTTTGGAATACACCAATTGACTACCAGCATTTTCAAGTCAGCCGTAATATGGCCAACTTGATGTCGGTAATGCCAGCGGATAATGCCAGTCAGTTCTTTGATAATTATGTACAGTGGTATCAATCATGTAAGGCGAGTTACCCTAAAGCTTATACGCAGCATAAAGTGAACGACTATGTACATTATTTAGAAACCAAGCTAAATAGTGAATCTCTCAGTAAAACCTTTAATCGGTCACCAAAGAAAGTAATAGCGGCAATACAACAGCCACTACAAACGTCTACTATTTGTGTAAAAGATTAAACAGTACAAAAAATTAAGTCCCTTACTAAGGCTGTTGTTATTCGTCACCTAATGCTTTATAAGGCCAATAGAAGTGGCCTGCACGGATAATAACGGTCGATAAAGCTAATACTAATGCAGCAACCGATAACCAAACAACATCCACACTCTGTAGTTCTTTCATTCCTAGCGTAATATAACGGGCAATGGCCATGATTGCGATATAGATAGGATAACGAACAGGGATCTTACCATTAACAACAAATTGCTGGATCATGGCGAGTACTTCTAGGTAGATAAACATTAACAAGATATCTGTTAATTTTACCGTTTGTTCTTCATAAACATGAAAGAAGTCATTTGCCATCGCGTAAATTGTCGCCATAGTAATTAAAACAAGCAACACAGCTTCGATATAACTAAACATTTTTAAAAATACGTGACTAAATTTTTTTGGTAAATGTGATGGCATATTAACTCCGTGTCTAAATGCACTAATACTGGGTGTAAACATTCGCCACTAATATACTCGCTATTACAGATAAATCATATGTCTCTATCGTTTATGCAAAAAAGCCAGCTTAAGCATCAACTTAAACTGGCTTTAAATTAACATAAAGACAAGTAAATTATGCTATCGCAGTTTCAGTGTTATCTGACTTTTTGAGCATCGCATAGCTGATCCCCGTCACCAGTGTACCTGCAACGATCGCGACTAAATACATAAATACAGGTGTAATCGCGTTTGGTATTAACAGAACAAATAGACCGCCATGTGGTGCCATTAACTCAGCGCCAAACAACATAGACAATGCCCCCGTTAATGCACCACCAGCAATACAGCTAGGGATAACACGCATTGGATCGCGCGCCGCAAACGGAATCGCACCTTCAGAAATAAAGCATAAGCCTAAGACAAATGATGCTTTACCCGCTTCCTGCTCACTGTTATTGAATTTACGCTTTGCAAGAAACGTCGCTAGACCCATACCTAACGCAGGCACCATGCCCGCTGCCATCACAGCAGCCATCGGCGCATAGGTTTGTGATGCTAATAAACCAACACCAAAGGTATAGGCTGTTTTGTTTACTGGACCACCAAGGTCGAAGCACATCATGCCGCCAAGTATAATCCCCAACAGCACCGCGTTAGCCGACCCCATATTATTCAAGAATTCAGTTAATGCATTCATCGCCGCAGAAACCGGACCACCAACAACATAAATCATCACTAAACCAGTGATCAACGACGCTGCTAACGGAATAATTAGGATAGGTTTAAGTGCTTCCATTGATTGTGGCAGCTGTACCTTTTCTGCGATTAACTTAGCGGTATAACCAGCAAGGAAACCTGCAACAATACCACCTAAGAAGCCAGCGCCCGTTGAACTTGCTAACATACCGCCAATCAAACCTGGCGCAAGGCCCGGGCGATCCGCAATAGAAAACGCAATAAAGCCCGCAAGTACTGGGATCATAAGCGCAAAAGCCGAACCACCGCCAATCGTCATTAACGCGGCCGCTAATGTCCCCTCTTCTTTAAATGCTTCGATACCAAACACAAATGACAACGCGATGGCCAAACCACCAGCAACAACTAACGGCAGCATGTGTGAAACACCTGTCATTAAGTGTTTATAAACACCTGTTTTTTCGGTGTTGGCTTGTTCATTTTCTGCCGACTTGCCGTGACGATATACTTGTGCGTCATTAAACGCATTATCCATTGTTTGGGTGGTTTTCTTCAATGCTAAACCTGTACTGGTTTTATACACTTTTTTACCATCAAAACGGGCCAAGTCGATATCAATATCTGCAGCAATAATAACGATATCCGCAGCAGTAATCTCAGTACTGCTCAGTTGATTTTTAGCACCAACAGAACCACGTGTTTCAACTTTAATCGTATGCCCTAGACGTTTGCCTTCTTGTTCTAACGCTTCTGCAGCCATAAAGGTATGTGCAACGCCTGTTGGGCAAGCGGTGATCGCAACAATATTTTTACCCGCAATAGCTGTATCCGTACTGGTAACAGCCACTTCATTACTACTAACAAGCTCAACCGCCTTTTCAACTGCCTGCGCTAAGTATGCCTTAGCATCAATGAATACAGCATCCACTTCTGAACGATACACTTTTTTACCAATGAAACGTGCATCATCAATGTTCTGACTCGCCGCAACAATAATACAATCAGCCTCAACAATCTGCTTATCAGTTAAAGGCGTTACAGGTGCGACAGATGAATGACATTCGATATTCGCTTGCCACTTTAATTCTGTTACTGATTTTTCTAATAAACCCGCAGCAATAAGGCTGCTTGCTATACCACTTGGGCAAGCCGTTACAATTGCAATTTTCATTATTAATATCCTTTTATTAGCAAATAGCGATATGTTCACTCATTGTAAATACCGAATTTATGTCCTTAACGCCAACACCAACTTGTGTTACCGCTAATGCTGATAATGCCGTCGCAAAACGTAATGTTTGTTCTTTATCCCAGTTATTAAGATGTCCCCAGCATATACCAGCAACCAAGGTATCACCTGCACCAACCGTACTAACTACATCCATTGTTGGTGGTTTTGCCTGTAACCACCCCTCTTTGTTTAACCACATAACTCCGTCAGCACCAAGCGATACAACCACATTAGCAATACCCGTGTTTGATAACTGCTGCGCAATTTCGGTTAACGATTTTTCCGCTTGTGACATACTTGCCGCCCAATGCGCTAACTCTTCATCATTCGGTTTTATTAGCCAAGGTTTTACCGCAAGTCCTGCACTTAATGCGGCATTACTGCTATCGAAAAAGACCTTTTTACCTGCCTGTTGCAATTTTTCAATCCAATTAGCACACACTTCAGGACTAACACCGACAGGTAAACTACCCGCAATAATAAATACGTCATGACTTAGCGATAAGTTAAACAGCATGGTTTCAAATTCTACGAGTGCCGCAGCAGTAACGCTTACGCCCGGAAAGTTAATATCACTAACCTGACTGTTAGCTTCGACTAACTTAACGTTGATACGTGTGGCACCTTGTACTCGAATAAATTTATCTGTGATATTGGTACGCTCAAATAACTGACAAAAAGGCGCTTCATTTTCAATACCTAAAAATCCAGTCGCTATCACATCGGCCCCGAGATCAGCCAATACTTTAGCGACATTCACGCCTTTACCCGCAGGCTCTAATGCGCAATGCTTAACTTGGTTTACCGACCCTTTAGCAAGTGTCTGCAAGTGGCCCGTTAAATCCAATGCAGGATTTAGCGTCACAGTTACTACTTTTAATGTTGTTAATTGCATGGCCATTATTTACCTTCACCTAATCCAGCATCAATCCCCTCACCAATGGCTTTTAACGCTAGTTCAGCGTCACTACCTTGGGCTGTAAACGTAAGCGCTTCATTGCAACTTACGCCTAAAGACATTAATCTCATCAGGCTTTTCGCATTGGTTGATTTACCAGCCATGTTTGTAACTTGAATATCAGCCTGATATTGCTTGGCGATATTCACGAGTATTGCACTTGGTCTTGCATGTAAACCATGACTGTTATGAATCGTAAATATGGCTGTTACGCCACTCGGTTTAACTTTCGTCAATAAACCGATAATAATGTCTGCATCTGTATTAAATAACTGATTAACTTGTTGCTGGTAAATTAAATCGGCTACGCATTGCATGTTATTCAAATGCAGATCGTTAGCACTTGCTAGCATGAGCACGCCTTGAACAGGCAAGCGGTCTTGATATAAAGGTTCTGCTGGTGTTACAAACGAGATAGCGGTTGTCGCTACCGACTTCGTTGTTTTAGCTAACCATAAACCTTGACCCAGATAAGTCGCAGCTGTCGTGATAGCATCAGCAACCCCCGTATTATCAATACAGTGATGATGTTTCAGTAAACCAGCAGCAACAGCGGTGAGTTGTGATAGGTCTTTCGCTGGGAAGTCGAGTTGTACTAAGTCAGTTGTTAATAACGTTTCTGATTGCTGAGTACCGTTAAGTTCTTTGCCATCTAATAAAGTAATAATGGATTCAGCACTGCCGCATTGCTGCAACTGTTGTTCGATACCGTCAGCACTTAATACATGCGTCAATTGTTTTAAAATAGCCAAATGCTCATCCGACTTAGCTGCAATCGCAATGGCTAAATAAACAGTTTGTCCTTCACCCCAATCAACGCCTTGTGGGTAATGATGTAATTGCACACCCGTTTTATTAACCAAGTCACGCGTATCAACCGTGCCATGTGGGATCGCAATGCCATTACCTAAATACGTAGAGTGCTGCGCTTCACGCGCCAACATACCCTCGACATAATTTGCTTCCACATAATTTTTATTTGCCAAATTTTGCGCAAGCGTTTTAATAGCGAGCTGTTTGTTCAGCGCCGATTGATTTAACTTAATGTCATTCGAAGACAGTGACAACATAACTTTACTCCATAATACCTGAGGTAATAACGCGATTTACTCTTTGCTTCAAAGCTAAGCTGAATCGTTTCAGCAAATGAGCAATAAAAAAGGTTTCAGTGATGACAAAATGATAATAAATGGCATTGCTGAAACCTTTCAGCTAATATACTGAAGTGTTTCTAGACTGATTACAATTTTCAATAACAAATCATGTAAAAAATTATGAGCGAGCGCACAGATTAGGGATGAAACAACCATGACATTAGATGAAATAGCCAAACTAGCAGGTGTATCACGTACCACAGCTAGTTATGTGATCAACGGAAAAGCCAGTAAATACCGCATTAGCGAAAAAACCCAGCAAAAAGTAATGGCTGTCGTTAATGAACATAATTACCGCCCTGATCACGCTGCACAGTCTTTACGTGCGGGCAGTAACCGCTCACTGGGCTTAATCATTCCTGATTTAGAAAACAGCAGTTATGCTAAATTAGCCAAATTACTCGAGCGTGATGCGCGTAAAGCGGGATACCAGCTCATCATTTCTTGCTCTGATGATGACGCGGAGACCGAGATAAAAGTCGCAGAAACCTTATTAAGTCGTCGTATTGATGCTTTATTAGTAGCGAGTGCACTTCCTGCTGAACATAACTATTACCGCACTGTTCAAGCCAATGGCGTGCCAGTTATCGGGTTAGATCGTGCGATGGATGATGAAATTTTTTCTTGTGTTATCAGTGAAGACTTAGGCGGAGCTTATGAGCTTACCCAAGCCTTATTACAAGAAGATATTCGTTCCATCGGCTTAGTTGGCGCAGTACCAGATCTTGGTATATCGAAAGAACGTGAACAAGGGTTCCTATCCGCAATTAAGCACCATGGTATCCCGGTTAAAAAGTTAACCGCTTATGGTGATCATTTTAGTCAAGATCAGGGTCAATCCCAAGTGCAACAATGGATAGATAATGATTCATTCCCTGATGCTATCTTAGCGACCTCATATACGCTATTTGAAGGCGTACTTGATTGTTTGATACTCAATCCAAGCTTAATGACAACAACGAAATTGGCTACTTTTGGTGATAACCGACTGCTGGATTTCCTGCCCAGCAAAATTCAATCATTACCGCAGCAATTTGAATTAATTGCCGAACACGCGCTTAAAATGGCGTTAAATGCAGTGAATGGCTGCAATAAGCCCTGTGTTGAAGTCGTCTCTCGAAAAATAATACGCCGCTAATACAAACTCCGAAATAACAAATACAGTTATCGATACGGTGCAAATAAAGGCAATAGCCAGTCAACGAACATTTGCACTTTTAGCGGTAATGGACTGGCGGTTGGTGTAAGTAAATAGTAGCTATACGGACTGACAAAACCGGCTGAAAATGGCACGACTAAACTGCCATCCGCAAGTTGCTGACTCACAAAAAATCGCGGGATCAATGCCACCCCCATACTGCTTACGGCTGCCTGACTGAGCATATAGAAATGCTCCATACCAAACTTATTATCCGTGGTTAACTCCATTCCTATATCATCAGCCCAATAGCGCCATAAGCCTGGTCTCGAAGTATGCTCAAGTAAAGTCATATTGTTGATATCATGCAGTGATGTCATCTGTTGCGCTAATTGCGGTGAGCACACAAGGCACAAATCCTCATCCATCAACTTAATTACATTACAACCTTGTGGTCGTGTCGTTGCACTACGTATTGCAATGTCATACTGATGTTGAGTGAAATCAATCGTAAAATCACCAATTGATAAATCAACGAATAAATTAGGATTACTGAGCTTGAAGCTTTCCAGACTCGGGATTAACCAATTAATCGTCAAACTCGGTAATACATTGATAGCGATACGCTGTGCTAATTTAGGCTGGAATATGAGTTCTTGCGTGGCACTATTAATTGTTTGCAACGCATTCTGCACCTTCAGAAAGTAAGGTTTCGCCTCTTCAGTAAGTACTAACTTTCGATGTTGGCGAATGAATAGACTCACACCAAGGTATTGCTCCAATATCTTCACCTGTTTACTCACGGCTCCATGCGTCACAAACAACTCCTTAGCAGCTAGCGTAAAACTCACATTTCTTGCGGCTGACTCAAAAGCTCGCATGGCATTTAATGGTGGTAAATTAGGATACATAGTAATACTCATTTTAAATGACGAATACAAACTGCGTGAGTTTAACTCACACTATAAAGAAGATAACTCCTTTGCGTTAATCGTGCAAATAAGATTATATAGCCAGGTTATTTCAAGATATTGCAATTAAATTACGCAGGAGTACAACACCATGGGTTTGGATATGTCGTTACAATTATCAGTAGAAATTGTTGGACTGTTATTTTTAGTGGCTGTCGTCGCTGGTTTTATTGATTCTATCGCTGGCGG
Source organism: Moritella viscosa (assembly GCF_900120065.1). Taxonomy (NCBI): domain Bacteria; kingdom Pseudomonadati; phylum Pseudomonadota; class Gammaproteobacteria; order Alteromonadales; family Moritellaceae; genus Moritella; species Moritella viscosa. The sequence goes on along the minus strand of NZ_FPLG01000101.1, from coordinate 73,353 downwards.
TGGTGGTCTACTGACTATCCCTGTATTGCTCTGGGTTGGTCTTCCTCCTGCAACAGCCCTTGCAACCAATAAACTGCAAGCCTGTGGTGGTAGTTTCTTTGCCAGTTTTTACTTCATTCGCAAAGGCATGGTCGATATAAGGAAAATGAAGCTAGCAATTGCCTGCGCTTTCATCGGCTCAGCCCTCGGCAGTATTGCTATCCAATCCATTGACCCTAGCATATTGGAAGTAGTCTTACCTTTCCTCATCCTTGCAATCGGCGGTTACTTTTTATTTTCGAAACAAATTAGCGATGAAGATAAACATCAGGTACTTACTCCAACATTATTTGCAGTAACAGCGGCTTTCGGTGTTGGTTTATATGATGGATTTTTTGGTCCAGGCACTGGCAGCTTCTTTGCAATGGCATTTGTCTCGCTAGCAGGGTTCGGATTGGCTAAAGCAACTGCACACGCCAAAGTACTAAATTTAGCAACTAATATCGCATCGTTGATATTTTTTGCACTCGGCGGGAAGGTACTCTGGGCATTAGGTGGCATTATGTTAGTTGGCCAAGCGCTAGGGGCAACACTTGGCTCACGTTTAGTATTATCAAAAGGCGTTAAAATCATTAAGCCATTAATGGTCACCATGTCTATCGCGATGAGCTTGAAACTGCTTTATTCGTAATGGTTTACACCCCGCCACACTACGTCGTCGTTACTTGCCATTGCAGTCTCAGAGCAGCATTTTGCAAGTAACGGTCAAAATTCTCTAGTAAAGACTCTGCACAGCTAGATAACTCAACGTACGATTTCCCCTCTTCAGGAAACGTATGCACAGCAGCATGACTTTCAGCTAACAACCACAGGGCAGTATAACCTTGTGGTTGAAAATAATGCTCAACAAAGTTCAATACCATAAAGCCAGCACGGTGAAGCTCAGCTGAAATCATACTTTTAAGCTCTTCGGTATCACAGCTACTTAACCACCAACGTTGATTATATATTTTTGCTTTCATCGTTATTTTCACTTACCAATATTACAATAAAACAACACAGTTACAGGGTATTAATACTATGCACCGTAACTAATTCTTATACAACTCAGACTCAGTTTGCCACGCTTCACGGTTATAATCATACAATACCCCTGAGCCGAGTCGATTAATTTCAATAGTGTCCATTTTGTCATAAAAATTACTAGGGAACACAAACGACGCTAATAAAAACTCTTTGTTTAACCAGTTCGACGGTACAGGTAAAGTATCAACATCCTTTATACGTCTGCTTGCCGATTTTCCACGTGTTGTCGCAATCGTCCATCCCCATTGACCAAATGACGGGATATTACGCTGATACTGTTCGACGTGTAAAAAGCCTGCTTCTTTCACCGTTTTACCTATGCTTAAAAATGCATTTTGAGCATGATAAGGCGATGTGGACTGTATTGCTAATGCACCGTCTGCGGCTAATAATTGACGCACCTGATTATAAAAGTAATCGCTGTAGAGTTTATTTAAATCTGGATGATTTGGGTCAGGTAAATCAATGATAATCGTATCAAACTTAGCGCCTTTATCGAGCAACGCCTCGACTTTTAAAAATGCATCAGTCGCATATAACGTTAAACGAGGATCTTGTAATGACCTTTTATTTAATTTTAACATACGTTTTTTGATCGCTTCAGGAGCAGCATAGTCAACAGTATTGGCACCAAAAAGAGCCAATAGTTCAGCATCTAAGTCCACTAAAGTCACCGCTTCAACTGGCCAACGCAGTACATTACGTAATGCGAGACCATCACCACCACCAATAATTAATATCTTGTCATGTCGGTTAGACGCGAGCATCGCTGGATAGACTAATAAATCATGATATAACTGTTCATCCGCGCTAGAAAATTGTAAGTGACCGTTAATGAATAAGTCTGTCACTGGATCAGCTTGGTTTTTCAAATAACGTTCAGTCACGACCACATGCTGATATTTCGTCGACTGAGAGTAAATTACTTTATCTTTATATAACACACTGCTTAATTGCGCTAACCAGCCTGTTCCTAAAGTTAAAATTACCGAGAACAACACAATTAATAACAAGTGACAAAAAAATAATAACTTCGCCCAACGGATCTTATCTTGGTAACGCCATAAAAATGCCAGTCCCGCAATAACATTGAATAATGCCGTCCACGCCGCAGCTTCCATAATAGGCAACGACAACATGATAGAAACCCAAATTGCAGCGCCAATGCCAGCACCAATATAATCTGCACCATAGATAGTACCGGCATTATTTTCTAAGAATCGGCCATATACTTGCTGACGAACCCTTGCGATAAGCGGGATCTCCATACCAATAAAAATACCAAGAATTAAACCGAAGACATACGGCATAAATTTAGCAATTTTTTCTAGCTGTTGAGGTAAGTAACCGTCAAGCACAACATTACTGGGTAAATTAAACGTCGCCGATAAGAGATGAGGTAAGCTATAACTCACAGCGATCATCGCCGAAATAATCAAAATACAACTCATACCGATTAATGCAATTAATGCTTCTAACCAAGCAAATGCAGTAAAGGCATCTTTAAACCAACGCGCCATAAACGCGCCAATACCCATTGCCACAATCATGGTCCCTATCATGGCATAAATAGCACTTTCAACCGAGCCTAGTACCCTGCCCGCATAATGCGAGAGCAAGTATTCATAAATCAAACCACAACCAGCAAGTATGATCATAACCGAGATTAATAACGTATCGTGAAACCATAATGTACGTTTACGCTGCAGTGCTTGTTTTGCTTTGTTATCACTATTTACAACTAAGTGTTCCACACGATGCCTTACTGTATTTTAATTGATGTTGAGAGAATTAAGTCATGATTTGAAACTTAAAAAGCTCAAACTCACCAACACGAACAGTATCATTATGACTGAACAACGTTATTGAATTTGAGCCGTATCTATTATTTAAATGAAGAAAACCTATTACTTAAATAAGCAATTAGCTGCCGAGTAAAGTTGCCATCGTTAAACCAACCGAAAACGATACTGTTGCCGAGATAACAGCAACACCAATGTTCTTTTGGCGGATAACTTCATCAGCAATATCGACACCAGATAAAATCACTTTAATGGTAATCAATTGTAAAACAGCAAAGATAGCCACACTGATAACAGCAAAAAATGCCCAATACATGAGGCTTAAACTAATATTGTCGGCAGCATAGGGCGCTAGGCCTGTTGCCGCAGTAATCGCTAATCCAGAGCCTATTAAAAAACCAGCATAACGAATACCAACAGCCAAGTTATCATCTAAAATAAGCTGTTGCAGGCAATCACCTGTACGTTTAAATAAGCGTACGCGGTATTTACTCACCAGTAACATAATAATATTAGCCACAACAAAAGCGGCAATTACCACAGGTAACCCGTGCCAACCTTCTGTAAGCACCCAGATCAGCGCAGAGCGCACCACAATTGCGACCGTGACAATATGACCAAACTCAATAAATGCAGCCGTCACATTACCTTTAACTATCTCATCATGCAGACTGACTTTTTGTAATGTCACTTTATCTTGAAAGAAATGGCCCGCTTTAATTAACGCGATAGCTAATATGCCATATCCTGCCATTTGTGTTGCTTCTTCAAATAATGAATTAGCAAAATCCCCACTGGTGACACCTGTTAATACAATTGCCAGCCCAGCTAAGCCTGCCGCAAAACTAATACCAAAGGCAAAGTTATCACGTTTTGCAATTTCATCATTGGCATGTAAATTTGATACCCAGCCTTTGATCATTTTTAAACTCACGAACAAAGCAATGATAATAATAAAATCAATCACCAATGCTTGTGTCGTCCACATCGTCAATCCATCAAACTCGTACATACTTAATCTCCATAACTTATTTTATCTATTTACCGCGACTCACACCACGTGATGTACGGCTGCCACTATTACGAAATGACCCCGTATTACTTGTCGATTTACGACTTGTGAACGACTTTTTCGGTTTAGAATAACTACTCACCGTTTTAGTTGGCGTGTAGCTAGAGCGGCTCAAGCCTGCTGAGCCTGAACGTTTTTTCGCATAAGGAGAGCTAAATGATTTGCCTTTACGTTGAAAAGACTTGCGAGTTTTCGTTTCAACGGCGGCTTGCTGAACACTTTGCTTAGGACTGGTATAACGTGAACGACCATAATCACTGTAATAACTATAACGGCGGTTGTTACTCCAGTTTGAATAATTAACACGACCCGTTAAATCACCAAGCATACGATACATACCGTACCACTGCCAGAAACTAGTACCGCCACTGCCGCTTTGCCAGTTACCATAATTCGGGTTCCCGACCATCTGACTGCCGGCACCATAGTCCGCACCATCGCCCGAACTTCTTTCTGCGATTTGGCTAATCGCGCCAACACGTGCGAGGTGACCATCAGACATATCCGCCAATACATTAATTGGGTCTGTTAACGCATCATTAAATAAACTCAGCTTCGCCGCTTCTTGAATACGAGTAAGTTCATCAAGTAATGAGTTAGCATTATCTAACGTGACAGTTTCTGATTTAACGTCACTTAAACGCATACCGAGATTCCGATACAAAGGCCCTTCTCGAGTAGCATCTTCTGTAATCAGGTTTGCTATGCGTGTTAGCTCTGGTTTTTGTTGTTTTAAAACTTGCGCATATTCAGTTAACAGTCTTGCATTTCGAACACTACCATTGTCAATTGCCGAACCCAATCTATCAAGATCGCTTTCAACCCTTGTAACTTGCTGGTTAATTGTCGTTTGCGTTTGTTCAAGTTTTGATTCACAGCCAGCTAATAGCTGTAAAATAAATAACAGACTTATTAACTTCCATGGTTTAATCATTGACATAAATGGCCACCTATCTTGCCTGCCGACTCTAATATAATCAGCCATGACGTTCTGCGAATATCAATTTACACATCGCGCCCTGACTTTCTAATCCCTTGCTACTCTACGTTTTAAGCATCAAAAAATCAATTGCTTATAACGTGGTAAATTACCTATTTTGTAAACGGTTATAATCTAATAAACTCGCGTTAAAAGGCTATAACAGTTGATTTGGTATTTGGAGCTCTTCATTGTGTGGCCAGAATCGAGGAACTTAGCGTCTAACACCATGCTCATCTAACCCCGCGGTATCCATTAAATTATCTTATACTTCCATCACTTAATCCATAAAGCCAATTAAAGTATATGCTTAAATTGGCTTTGTTTTATATTTTATAAATATTCTTTATTTAAACCTTTATGTCTAGTTATGTATTATTTATAACCACGTTCTATTTAAATAATATAACAATCCACTTTTATTGTGATTAGCTGTAAGATAAAACGTCAAAAATACTGACTAAACAAGCACAAACGTGTAAATTACTCACTATAAACGTAGATGAAACACTTAAATACGCCTAAACCAACACACTCAGCATCAATATCATCTAAGGAAGAGGTCAATGCCTAGTACACGAATATTAATCGTCGAAGATGACCACGAAATTGCAAGATTAACCGCCATGTATTTAAACTGTGAAGGTTATGAAACTAAAGTCATTAATGATGGGGCCATAGCCTTAACTACTATAAAGCAATATCAACCTAGCCTACTTATTTTAGATTTAATGCTGCCCGGTTTATCAGGCATAGAAATTTGTGCGCAAGCAAGAACCTTTTTTAAAGAACCCATTCTAGTATTAACCGCTTGTGATGATGAGTTAAGCGAAATTAGCTTATTTAAACTCGGTGCGGATGATTATCTCACCAAGCCAGTACGCCCACATATTATGGCGGCACGGATAGCAGCATTACTACGCCGTACAAGCAGACAGCAAACAAGTAATCGTGACACAATTGAACTCAAAAGACTAAAAATAGACCCGAGAAGACAGCGTGTTGAATTTAGAGAAAAAGTCTTAGAACTCACAAACTCTGAATATGATCTACTTTTATTGTTGAGCCAAAATGTAGGAAAAATTATTTCTCGGGAAGAATGTTGCCAACAACTACGTGGTATCGATCATGACTTCTCTGATCGATCTATTGATATGCGGATCTCAGGCCTACGCAAGAAACTCAATATTGATTGCTCAACTCAGCAGATCATAAAAACAGTCCGTAACAAAGGCTATATGTTGATCAATGAATAATCGTCTGACCTCACTCTTCTCACATATTTATATCTGTATTGTAATCGCTATCTGCGCTTGTATTTTGTTAACAGTATGCTTAATGAATATATTCGCTTATCAAAAAGATACCGAACATTTTTACAACAGCACAATGCAGGTTTATCAAGTGTTGGAGTCCCAACGTAATAGTGTATCAATGAATGCAGATGATTTTTATCGACGTGCGGAAATTGATCTATATAACTACAACATTGAAAAAATTAGCTTATTAAAAAGCTTATCTCCTTGCCAAAAATGCAAGTACATAAAGTCTATTAATGGGGTTGATATTTATATGCAAAAAAATAATGAATATCTCGCCGTGTACCGACTCCGTAATGCCATCGCAGCGATCACCATCAGCGAAGATCTTCATGATGGTCTCATTGAAAATGGCATTGAAGACGATGTGATCTTGCTAAGTTCGTTTGCCTTTATGCTTTTTCTTATTGCCCTAAACTTATATCGACCTATCCGTAAGTTACAACTTCAGATAAATCATTTAATTGAAATAAATCATATTTTTGGCAGAGGAGATCTAAATGCACGAGTAGATCTTAGAACCACCCCACTACTGCATGATCTATCTAGTAGTTTTAATGCCATGGCAAAAGCAATTACTGAACGCGTCGATGAAAGTGAAATTTTTGCACAAGCCTTACCTCATGAAGTAAGAACACCGCTTAGCCGAATACAACTGGCCGTCGGACTCTTGAAACAAGATCTCAGTGGAGATAAACATACGGGGTTACTGGACAGTATTGATGATTATGTCGATGATATGGCCGAATTGTCAGAGCAGATAACCACCTTTTCACGTATCAGCGCTAAACACTCCCATTATAATGACGACGAACGAACCACTATAATAACCGATTTCATTCAATCTCGGATCGCACTATATCAGGTACATAATAGTATTAATGTAACTTATCGAGCAGACGATAAAATAACGATGAAGACTAGCCCGATGTGCTTACGCTTAGCGTTTGATAACTTACTTAAAAACATGTTGAATCATGCTCAGTCTACTGTTCATGTAAGCATTATCCAGCTTGCTAGCACCATCATAATAACTGTCGAAGATGATGGCCCCGGTATTTCTCCCGAAAACTATCATCAGATTTTTATTCCTTTTGCTCGCTTAGATAAAAGCCGCAGCCGTAAAACCGGTGGTTTAGGGCTAGGCCTATCGATTGCAAAAAGTGCTTCCAAGCGTTTAGGAGGTCAAATAGCCGTATCAAAAAGTCAACTTGGCGGCGCTAAATTTGAACTTATCATTCCGGAACATAAAAAAGCACAGTCCCTGTATTAAGAATTAAACAATTAATTGGCACAGCGAAGTAGTAGTCCATCCACCGATTTTTTTGGTGTTTTTGCGATTTTCTGAACTAGATTAAAGGGGATATCATCTAACTGCGTACGTGATTTTATTTCATTTAACATCACTAACCAAAGCTTAGTTGTCATTTCCGAGTCAAATAATGCTCGGTGAAAACCACCGCCTGACGGTATATTTGTATACTTAATCAGTTCACCTAATTTATGGCTCGGTGCATCTTGAAAGATACGCCTTGCCACCAACAATGAACAACTGAATTCACCATCATACTCGCGACCGATTAACGCTAATTCCGCATCTAAGAAACGTTTATCAAATGATGCGTTATGTGCAACCAAATTATAACCCTGAATAAAATCAGCAAAACGATGCATCACTTCTTCACAAGGCGCAGCATCTTCTAACATGCTATTAGTAATACCAGTGTAATGAGCAATAAAGCCGCTCACTCGTCGGCCTGGGTACATCAATTCTTGAAAACGTTCAGTGATCTCACCATTTTCTATCTTCACCGCACCGATCTCAATCGCACGGTCACCCATATCAGGTGATAATCCGGTAGTCTCGAAATCTAATATAATCAGGGTGTCAGCGTTCACTATCATTCTTACTTTCTCTCTCTTTGTAGCCTATAAGCTGGCAGTAAAGTATAAAACAGTATGCTAACACAAGCGATCTATGTCTACACTAGGGGTAATGACTGTTTTAAAAGAGGGAACTGTATGTCAATAACACCTCTACGTGGTGGTCAGTTATATCGGCCCTCAACACTATCAAAGCTTGCTGCTGACTGTAAATCAACTAAGCACCTACAACCATTAGATCAAATTATTGGTCAAGATCGTGCACAACAAGCTGTCGAATTTGCCATGTCGATTAAAGAAAAAGGCTATAACATTTATGCACTCGGCAACAATGGTCTAGGTAAACGAACCATGATATTACGGTACTTGAATCGTCATGAACCCAACGATAATAACAGTGCTCCAAATAATACAGCCGTATTTGACTGGTGTTATGTCATTAATTTTGATGACGCTCGCCACCCTAAAGTCCTTAAACTACCAGCAGGTGAAGGACTCCAATTCAAAAAAGATGTTGAAAACCTAATTCATCGCTTAGTAAAAGCATTACCGATGGCCTTTGATAATGAAATTTATTTTAACCGTTCCGATAAATTAAAGAACCAACTAGAAGAAAAACAAGAGGCGGTACTGCAAGATTTAACCAAATCAGCACAACAACACAGCATCAGCTTATCACTCACAGCCCAAGGTGATTACCAACTCATTGCGGTTGATCCCAAAGGTGAGGCCTATACGGAAGAAGGCTTCGACAAATTAACAGACAAAGAAAGAAAGCATTTTGAGAGCAAGATCTCTGAACTTGAAAGCAAACTACGTGACATTATCCGCCAGTTAACCATCTGGGAAGAAGCATATACCGATAAAAGTCAGAAGATGGATGAACAAATCGCGCTCGAAGTATTAGTGCATTGCACCACGCCTTTAAAAGAAAAGTATAATCATCTTTCAGAAGTTAAAACACACCTAAGTGCGATGAATAAGGACATACTCACCAACCTCGAAATATTTGTAGAAGGCAGTGAAGATGATATTTCATTAGCTTATGCCGCGTTAGATAAAAAGATGCCACGCCGCTATCAAATCAACGTCTTGGTTTGCCAAGAAACAGATTCCTTTCCTATCGTGGTAGAAGAAAGTCCTAACTACCATAGTATTTTTGGGTATATTGAAAATGCGACATTTAAAGGTACTGTTTTTACCGATGCCTCATTGATCCGCAGTGGCAGTTTACACCGAGCCAATGGCGGCGTATTAATGATCGACGCGGTTAAAGTCCTTGAGCGCCCCTATGTTTGGGATGGTTTAAAACGAGCCTTACGCGCCAATAAATTAAACCTAAGCTCACTCGAAAGAGAAGTCAGTTTATCTGGTACTATCTCGTTAGATCCAGAACCGATACCACTGTCAGTTAAAATTATCCTCTTTGGCGATTATGAAACTTACCAGCTTCTTCAGCAATATGATCCTGAATTTAAAGAACTGTTTCGTGTGACGGCTGACTTTGAAGATGTAATGCCAAGAACCGATCTTGCAGAAGCACACTATGCTCAGTTCATTTCGAGCATAGTACATGATAACACTATGTTGCATTGCGATCGTAAAGCCATAAGCCGAATCATTGAATACAGCTCGCGGCAGGCTGAAGATCAAGAAAAACTATCGTTACACTCGCTTGATATTGCCAACCTATTACGCGAAACAAACTACTGCGCACGCTTAGCTAATGCGACACTAATCAGGCAGCATCATGTCGAACAAGCGCTCTCGAATAAAAAGCAACGTGTAGGTCGACTACAAGACTACCTATTACAAAGCTTTATCAATGGCTCTACGTTAATCGATATTAGTGGTAAAAAAATTGGCCAGATCAACGCCTTGTCCGTCATTAGTACCTCCGAACATCAATTTGGGATCCCTGGACGAATAACCGCAACCGCCTCATTTGGTGAAGGGGAAATATTCGATATAGAACGTCAAGTTAAGCTCGGCGGTAACATTCACTCTAAAGGAGTCATGATCTTATCAGCCTACCTCGCCTCTGCGTTTGGTCAAACCGCCAAGATCCCACTCACGACACGTTTAACCTTCGAACAATCTTACGGCCAAGTCGACGGTGATAGTGCGTCACTAGCTGAATGTTGTGCAATCATATCCGCTTTTTCGAAATTGGCATTACGTCAAGATATCGCGATCACGGGTTCAATGGATCAGTTTGGTCATGCTCAACCCATAGGTGGTGTTAATGAAAAAATAGAAGGCTTCTTTGACGTGTGTTCAGCAAAAGGGTCGCTCGCCACTCAAGGTGTTATCATACCACAAGCCAATATCCATAATTTAATGCTACGTCGTGATGTCGTCGAAGCAGTTGAGAATGGGTTATTTCATATCTGGGCCATTGATCATGTAAAGGAGGCAATCAATCTACTAATCAATATCGTAGCAGGTTCAAGTGATACTGATGGGAAATATCCTGATAGCTCAGTATTTGGCATTACTCAATTGCGCCTAAATCAGCTACGCGAAGATAATAATAGTTCCCTCTCCAGTAACTAAATGAAAAAATATTGATAAACCACTCACTTAGCATTAAAGAATAGCAAAAAAAGTTGACATAGTTTAGTGAAATTTTATACTGCACTTTCTTAGGGCTTAGTTAAGCAATAGCAGTAATGATTAGTCTAGAATGGAATGAAGACATGCGTGTCGGGATCGATGAAATTGATGCTGAACATAAGAATATCCTCTCTATCATTGCATTAATAATTGAAGCTATTGACACTAATGCTAACGCAGAAGCAATCGAACAATACTTCTCAGATCTTGCCTTTTATACCGCTGCACACTTTAAACATGAAGAAACAGTAATGCAAGGCATGATGTTTGAGGGTTTCATTGAGCATCAACAAATCCACCAGGCATTTCTTGATAAAATTCCCGAACTAAAGAAACAAATATTAGATTCCGAAAACCCTGGAGCTACCGAACAAGTCAGTCAATTCTTATATGACTGGGTCATCGAACACATATTAATTTCAGATATGGATTATGTGCACGCTTTTCACCGTGAAAAAAAACACACAATATCATTAAAAACAGTATTTCAGAGTACATCTGAGTGGCTAAGTTATCGAGTTAACATCTCCGAACGTCTTCTAATCACATCGCTACTACCGATTATTGGTATGTTAATACTCAGTTTTATTGCGATTAAAGATAACTACCTGCAATACAAAAATATGCAACTCTTAGAGAACCTCACTCAAATCGGCAAGCAAGTCAACTCTCTAACGCACAGTCTGCAAATTGAACGCGGGTTACTGTCGAGTTACATCAGTTCCGACTATAAGCGTTTCTCTAAAGCGCTAGCAGCTAGACGACAACAAAGTGATCATGAAATACATGCCTTTTCAATACTACTTAAATCAAGAATGGCATTATTAACAGAACCAGAATTAATCAAATTCATCAGCTCAACAAAAACTGATATCGCAGAATTGGTCACATTTAGAAGTACTTTAATGGGCTCTAATATAGCCGCTAAAAAGATGTTAATTGATTACAATAAAATCATTGCAAGGCTATTATCACTTGTTAATCATTTATATCAGGTCGAGATGAATGCTAAATTTACCAATAATATTACGGCTATTAATGCCATTGTAAGATTAAAAGATATGCTTGGTCAGCAACGAGACATCGGCACACTGTTAATCGATAATAAACAGCCTAGATACGATCTAGTTCAAAGCGAACGCTACAAACAACTATATATGAAACTTGGTATGCAGCTCCATGCCATCCTTGTTTTCAATTACTCTGCAACACCAAAACAACAACAAGCCTGCGCCAATCTATGCGATATCAATGAACACAAAGCATTTATTAATAAAATAATATCCGACTTTATACTGCAACCCGAGAGCAAAAGAAATAGCCAATTTTGGTTTATCCAACTGACTCATCGTATTGACGCCATAAAAGTTATTACCGATAACATCATTAGTGACTTAGAAGCTAAAACAAAATTAAAATTGAATACATTAGAGCAACGTTTTCATTTGGTATTAATCATAATCAGTATCATTTCCACATTTAACATATTACTATTTACCTTATTATATCATAGTGTTATAACACCAATTCGTCGTGTTACATATGCTTTAAAACAAGTAACATTAGGACGCTACAACCAACAAATTAATGGCTACTCATCGAAGGATGAAATTGGCGCAATGTATAATGCTTATGAAACCTTACGTAGAAAGCTGTTACAAGCTGACATGTCTAAAAGTATAATTAAACGTCAGCAACAATCATTATTAGATCGCCGTCAAGAGCGAGATAAATACCGTGAATTAGCCTCTAGAGATGCTTTAACTGGTGCATTAAACAGACGTAAATTTAACCATATTTTAAAGCAAGAAATAGGCTTTGCGAAACAAGATAAACAAAAACTATCATTATTACTGCTCGATATAGATCATTTTAAAAGTATTAATGATAATTTTGGTCATGCAGGCGGCGATCAGGTATTACGGGAATTTTATGACACTTGCTCTCGTAGCGTAAAATCATCCGATGTCGTAGCTCGAATCGGTGGTGAAGAATTTGCGATTCTAATGCCAGAAACAAACAGTACCCAAGCACAAGTCATCGCCGAACGAGTTCGTCACAATATCAGTAAGTTAAAAGTGGTTTATGGCCAAGATCATATTCGTCTCACGGTGAGCATAGGATTAGCCCAATGGCACGAATGTGACTCCCTCAATGCCCAAGAGTTTATAGCACATACTGACAAAGTACTTTATCAAGCAAAAAATAACGGTCGAAACTGTGTTAAAAAAGCCGACTAACAATCCCAGAGTTGAACATTTCTCCCCATAAATATGAACATAAAAAAAACGGATATAACCGAGGCTATATCCGTTTTTATTAACAACGTTTATTCATCATAATGATATTCAACCGACATTAAATAATGGGGTTTAATAATTACTCAACGTCTTGTTTCTTTTCTTTTTTAACAACCGCAATGCTTAGCTCTTCCAGAGAAGCAGGATTTGCTTCGCTTGGTGCTGATGTTAATAAACACGCAGCCGTTGTCGTTTTAGGGAATGCAATAACGTCACGGATGTTATCAGTACCAGTTAGTAGCATAGCTAGACGATCTAGACCAAATGCTAAACCAGCATGTGGCGGCGTACCGTATTTAAGTGCTTCAAGTAAGAAACCAAACTTATCTTGTTGCTCTTTCGCTTCAATACCTAAGATTTCAAATACAGCTTTTTGCATTTCACCTTTATGAATACGTACCGAACCACCACCAACTTCATAGCCATTGATAACCATGTCGTAAGCATCAGAAATAGCGTTAGCTGGATTTGCTAGTAGCTCTTCAGCAGTAACGTCCATTGGCGCTGTGAATGGATGGTGAACCGCGTGTAGGTTACCTTCTTCATCTTCTTCAAACATTGGGAAATCAACAACCCAAAGTGGTTTCCACTCGTTTGAAGTAAGCTCTAAGTCAGTGCCAACTTTCAGACGTAAAGCACCAAGTGCTTCAGTTACAACTTTGTTTGTATCTGCACCGAAGAAGATGATGTCGCCATCTTTCGCATTAGTACGCTCAAGTAATGCCGTGATCACATCTGCCGTTAAGAATTTAGCTACTGGCGATTGTACACCTTCAGCACCCGCAGCAATATCTTTCACTTTCATCCATGCCATGCCTTTCGCGCCATAGATGCCAACAAATTTGGTATATTCGTCAATTTGCTTACGAGACAGTTTAGCACCGCCAGTTACACATAATACTGCAACACGACCTTTCGGATTGTTAGCAGGTTCTGCGAAAACTTTGAATTCAACATCTTTAAGGATGTCAGCAACGTCAACAAGTTCTAATGGGTTACGTAGATCGGGTTTATCTGAACCAAAACGACGCATTGCATCTGCATAAGTCATGCTTGGGAACGCTGGTAATTCAACGTCTAAGATCTCTTTCCACATGCTTGTGATTAGACTTTCAGTCACTTCACGCACTTGTGCCGCACTCATGAATGAAGTTTCAATATCTATTTGCGTGAATTCAGGCTGACGGTCAGCACGTAAATCTTCATCACGGAAACATTTAACGATTTGGTAATAACGATCAAAACCAGACATCATCAGCAGTTGCTTAAATAACTGTGGTGATTGTGGCAATGCAAAGAATTCACCTTTATGTGTGCGGCTTGGTACTAGGTAATCACGCGCACCTTCTGGCGTTGCTTTTGTTAGCACTGGTGTTTCGATATCAAGGAAACCGTGGTCATCCATGAAACGACGCACAAAATTACTTGCTTTAGCACGGATCTTAAGACGATTGCTCATTTCAGGACGACGTAGATCAAGGAAACGGTGCTTAAGACGTTGTTCTTCTGTATTCACTTGGTTGAAATCAAGTGGTAATACGTCAGCTTTATTGATTACTTCAAGCTCTAGGCCTAACACTTCGATAGCGCCAGTAGCCATGTCTTTATTTACTTGGCGTTCGTCACGAGCGCGTACTTTACCTGTGATTTTTACACAGAATTCGTTACGTAATTGGCTAGCACGTTCAAATACAGCTTCTACATCTGGATCATAAACAACTTGCACAATTCCTTCACGGTCACGTAAATCGATAAAAATAACACCGCCTAAATCACGACGACGATTAACCCAACCACACAACTCAACCTGTTGGCCGATATGTGCTTCATTTACCTGTCCGCAATACACTGTACGCATCTGTATAATCCTACTAAATCGATGAATCGGGTAGCCACGTTTAGCCACCCTCAAAAAATTACTGTTATTGTAATAGAATTTAGCACTGCAACCAATAGCTATACTAAAACAACTTCAAGTAATGCCGAAACTACTAACAGTTATAGCCAAACGACTCAAAAAGTCGCAGATTCGTTGCAGTTCCAATTGCGTCTTGGTGGTTAAATAACCGTTATTTTATTAACAAAAAGATCCTTTTTACCGACGAAAAAATCAACACGATAGAGAAACAATTAAATTATTCACCCTATATACTGTTTAAATAGAGACAAAGCGGGTCATTTTAACTAAAATATGCCGCCTTATTTTGCTAATTTTTATTGCAGGTTATAACAATGCAACAACGCGATCAGATTTTCTCCGCCCCGTTAGATCAAATCGGTGATTTCACCTTTGACGAGCGTGTTGCAGAAGTCTTTCCAGATATGATTAAACGTTCAGTACCTGGTTACTCTAATATCATTTCTGCGATAGGGATGATGACCGCGCGTTATGCCCAAAATAATACCCGACTCTACGACTTGGGTTGCTCACTTGGTGCAGCAACAATTTCAATGCGCCGTAACGTGCAAGCACAGAACTGTAATATCGTTGCCATTGATAATTCACAAGCAATGGTTGAGCGTTGTGAACGCCATTTATCCGCTTATAAAAGTGATACACCAGTGCAAGTGCTGTGCGATGATATTTGTGCGGTAGAAATTAATAATGCCTCAATTGTCGTGTTAAACTTTACCCTGCAATTTATTCCACCAGCAGAACGCCAAGCTCTACTGGCCAAAATCTATGATGGTTTAGTACCCGGTGGTATTCTTATCTTGTCAGAAAAATTCTGTTTTAGTGATAACAAGGTCAACGACCTACTCATCAATTTACACGAAGATTTTAAACGAGCTAATGGCTATAGCGAGTTAGAAATCAGCCAGAAACGCAGCGCAATTGAAGATGTAATGCGCCCAGACAGCATTGAAACTCACTTGAATCGTTTTAAAGAAATTGGCTTTAGCAGCGCAAATTCTTGGTTCCAGTGTTTTAATTTTGGCTCTATGATTGCTATCAAATAAGCTCAATCATAAGCACAATGTTTACATCATCATTTAGCACATACATCGAATTAATTTAAAGCAGTACACATAGGTTACCCATGATCGACTTTTCAAATTTTTACCAGATAATTGCGAAAAACAAATTACACCATTGGCTTTACACGTTACCAGCACAAATGCATGAATGGGAGCGCGAACATAAACATGGTTTTTTACCGCGCTGGGAAAAAGTATTAAAAAAACTACCAAAAGTCGAAACCAAACACATCAATATCACTGACAAGTTTGAAGTTGGTGCGCCGGGTGAATTAAGCGAAAGTGATCTGCGTAAAACCGAGAGCTTATTACAAAAATTCCACCCATGGCGTAAAGGTCCCTTCAACATTCATGGTATTCATATCGATACAGAATGGCGCAGTGATTGGAAGTGGGAACGTCTACGTGAATTCATCTCCCCGCTAAAATACCGTTATGTATTAGATGTAGGTTGCGGTAGCGGCTATCACATGTGGCGTATGCTCGGTGATGACGCTGAATTTGTCGTTGGTATTGACCCAAGCCAATTATTCTTAGTGCAATTTGAAGCGATACGTCATTTTGCTAACAATAACCAACGCGTACATTTATTACCACTTGGGATTCAAGAATTACCTAAATTGCGTGCATTCGACACGGTTTTCTCTATGGGTGTCCTGTATCATCGCAAATCGCCGATTGATCACATTGAACAACTTAAAAACCAATTACGTGATGGTGGTGAATTAGTATTAGAAACATTAGTGATTGATGGTGATGAACAAGCGGTATTAGTACCCGGCGATCGTTATGCACAAATGCGTAATGTTTGGTTCTTACCAAGTTGTGCCGCATTAAAACTTTGGGTTGAAAAACTGGGTTTTGAAAATGTCCGTATCGTCGATGTATCTGATACCAGCATTGAAGAGCAACGCGCAACTGAATGGATGAGAAACGAATCACTGGTTGATTTTCTTGATCCAAACGATCACAGTAAAACGATTGAAGGCTATCCAGCACCTAAACGTGCCGTGCTTATTGCCACTAAACCTTACGCCGAACAACTAGACGAATAACATGATATAAGCACCGGAAACGGTGCTCGATAAAGAATATAGAGAATAGGTTATGCACATTGTCAATTATTTAAAATTAAGAATGTATAAGTTGAAAACGCACCGTCAATTACTCACAGGTATTATCCTTAGCGCCTTACTTTCTGGGTGCGCGAGTGTTGACCAGTTTCTAAATCAAGACGGTACATCATCGCAAACACTGCATTCACAAATAGCACAACAAAACCAACAAATCGAACAATTGGTTAAACAGCAAAATACCATCTTGACCGAATTACAAAAACAACCAGAATTATTTGCACAGCAACAACTGGGGATCGCACAACTGAGTCATAAGCTCGAAAGTTATATTAAGTTACGTCAACAAGTAGCCAACAATAGTCAACTTATCGCGAGTTGCCCAACGGATAAATCTGTTGAAGTAATCAAGGATACTGAACATTTTTCCCTTGTGCAGTCTTCAGAAGCAATTACGCCCATTGATAAATTAGTGATTGGTTCAGAAGAACTGGTATTACTCAGTGATCTGCAAAATAAATATAAAGCCCGCATTGATACTGGTGCAACAACATCATCACTTAATGCAACCAATATTATTGAATTTGAACGCGATGGTAAAAAATGGGTTCGTTTTAACTTCAGCCAAGCCGTCGATAACGATACACAAATTATCGAAGCAAAAATCGCGCGTACCATTTTGATCCGTCAAGCAAACAATAGTGAATCCACGCGTCGCCAAATTATCGAACTACCCGTGCAACTCGGTGATATCAAAATGCTGACAGAGTTTACACTTGCCGACCGCAGTCACATGACGTTCCCTGTATTACTGGGTCGTACATTCTTAAAAGACATCGCGATGGTCGATGTTGCGCGTACTTATACACTGACAGAATCAGTAATACAGTAATTTAAAGATTCCATTAAGATAAAATACGTATAAACATTTGATATATAATAATTGTATTCGATATGATTATTATCTCAATAGCGATTATACTTTATGCAATATGTTATTTATTAAATAGATAATTATATTTTAGTTATGTCAGCCCCCTTATTTGACTATAAATAATATGATTTATAATCAAATAGCGGAACTATTTACCCACTTTAGCGAACTAACCCTCTTTTTCATCAGCCAAAACAGGGCAAAATACCTAATGAAAAATACAACAATATTTCGCACATTTAAAACATCAAAGATAGCTATTGCTAGTGTACTTAGTCTTGTATTTTTAAATGGCTGCGCGATGACACAAAATAAAGCTAATACTGCGATTGTGACAAAGCAACAAGCACAAATAGAAACAATTCTGCAACAACAACAACAGATATTAACGACATTGCAATCACAACCAGATAAGTTCAGCGAACAAGATAAAGCGATTACCAAATTAACAAATAAACTTGACGAACTCGGAGCGCCCCCTCCCGTGAAACACACAACACCAAACGTGGTTCTCGTGAAACCAACAGCTAAAGATGATGCTTCATCAGGCAAGGTGATCCTTGGCCAAGAAGAATGGGTATGGTTTGATGAATTGCAAACCAACTTTAAGTCACGTGTTGATACTGGTGCAACAACATCATCACTAAATGCAACAGGCATTGTTAAATTTGAACGCGATGGTCAAGACTGGGTTAAATTCAATTTATCCCACAAAGATGATAAAACTGAGCTCCCAATGGAAGCACCAGTCGTACGTACTATCAAGATCCGTCAAACCAACACAGTCGAAGCATTACGACGCTATGTAGTCAGCTTACCCGTCGAACTGGGCGATATTAAAACCGAAACAGAATTCACCCTAGCCGACCGTAGTCGTATGATCTTCCCCGTCCTCCTTGGTCGAACTTTCTTAAAAGATATTGCAATTGTCGATGTTGCACAAGCATACACTCAACCTAAAAAACATCCTGAACCTGCTAAAAAAGGGACTAACTAATCATGCCGTCTAAGATCCCATTTCGCATTTTTGTTGCGATACTTTTCCTCCTTGGTGTAGGTTCTATCGCTCAACGCCATTACAGTGGTGAAATCCCTTGGTTTCCCGGAGAAACCTACTCAACGTGGATGATTGAAGCGAAAGTTGAATTTACAGCGCAAGGCGACGCCGTTAATGCGTCCTTCGCCACTCCGTCTACCCAGTCTAACTTCACCGTATTAAGCCAAACAGCAGCGTCGCCAGGCTATGGATTAGCCTTTATTGATAATCGCGCACAATGGACAATTCGGAACGCCGAAGGCAAACAAGATTTATACTATAAAGTTAATGTATTGACGAATGACATCCCACAAGATGTCATTAATGAGCAAGACGTTAAAATTAATAAAACCACTTGGCTACCACCGTATGATATAGCTGCAGAGCAACTCGTTAATAGTGCGATGGAAAAAAGCGCCGATGCTTTTTCATATAGCCGTGAATTGCTCAAGCTACTGTCTGGTGATGATTTAGGTCAAAATGCCGAATTAATGCTACAAGAAAACAGCAAATCAACATTATTTGTGGCACTGCTAAATGAAGCTAATATCCCCGCATTACTGGTTAAAGGGCTATATCTTGAAGACGGTCGTCGCCAGCAGCAGTTGCAACCATTTGTACTGGTATTTGGCGAAGATGATACGCGTTTAATCGATGTCAAATTAGGCAAAATAGCTAACGCGAAAAACTTACTACTGTGGGAACAAAATGGCGAACCGACGTTAGATCTGATTGGAGGTACAAATTCTCGAGTTAGTTTCTCTGTTATTCAGCAAACTCAACCTGTCATGCAGGTATTAAAAGAAAAATCAAACGATACGAACTTGTCGAACTTTAGTATTTATAGTCTACCACTCGAAGAACAAGCTCTATTTAAAGGGATTTTACTTATCCCATTGGGTGTGATGATCGTGGTAATGATGCGTATTCTTGTCGGCTTACGTACATCAGGTACTTTTATGCCAGTATTAATCGCAATGGCATTTGTACAAACCAGTTTAGCAACCGGTTTAATTGGCTTTACCTTAATTGTCGGTGTTGGCCTTGTGATCCGTTCTTATCTGTCTCGGTTAAATTTGCTATTAGTATCTCGAATATCCGTGGTGATCATTACTGTTATCGCTATTATTTCGTTGTTCTCAGTTTTATCATACAAAATTGGGCTCACAGAAGGATTGAAAATCACTTTCTTCCCAATGATCATTCTATCTTGGACCATTGAACGCATGTCAATTCTGTGGGAAGAAGAAGGCCCGAAAGAAGTACTTGTACAAGGTGGTGGCAGCTTGTTTGTGGCTGTACTTGTGTACCTAACCATTAGTAATGAATTATTACGCTATTGGGCATTCAACTTCCTTGGTCTGCAACTTATCATTATGGCAATCATCTTAATGTTAGGTACTTATACTGGCTACCGTCTGTTAGAACTACGCCGCTTTAAAGACATGCAAGGTGAGTAAAAATGACATTTTCATTTTTTAAAGAATTCGCGAAACCGAATAAGTTAAAACAGCAAGGTATTCTGGGGATGAACCAGCGCAATAATATGTACATATCGCGCTATAACCCCAGAAAGTTATTTCCATTAGTGGATAACAAATTAAAAACCAAAGAAATAGCGGAAGAAGCCAATGTCAGCACCCCTGAACTTATTGGCGTCGTTGATAATCAGCACTCAGTTAAATCAGTTGATAAGCTTATCGCTGGTTTGAATGGCTTTGTAATCAAACCTGCAAAAGGCTCTGGTGGTAAGGGAATTCTCGTGATCACCAAAGTGGAAGATGACCGCTATTACAAACCCAGTGGCAGTGAATGCTCAATCGATGATATTGAACGTCATTGCTCGAATATTTTAGCCGGTCTATTCTCACTCGGTGGTGGTATCGATGTTGCTGTTGTTGAAGCGCTTATCGTATTTGATGATAGCTTTGAGGGCTATAGCTTTGAAGGTGTGCCAGATGTACGTGTGATTGTATTTAAAGGTATTCCGATGATGGCCATGATGCGTTTATCAACATCCATGTCGGATGGTAAAGCCAATTTACACCAAGGCGCTGTCGGTGTAGGTATTAACATCACCACAGGCGAAGCGCTCAACGCGGTGCAATATGATGAAGTTGTCACCCATCATCCTGATACACAAAAAGAGTTGGCCCTGTTAAAAGTGCCACATTGGGAACAAGTGATTCGTTTAGCTGCACAATGTTATGATATTTCAGGTTTAGGTTATTTAGGTGCGGATGTGGTCTTAGATCGTCATCATGGTCCTATGCTATTAGAACTCAATGCACGTCCAGGACTGGCCATTCAAATAGCCAATGGCATGGGGTTGCTGCCAAGGTTACAACAAATTGAAGCGGCGAATACCGAGAGTATGGATCTAGACCAACGTCTTGCTTATTGTAAACAACACTTCGGCTAAACATTCTGTAGAGGATAAATAAAGATATAAAGGCATACAGTACATTTTGTATGCCTTTAATCATTGAGCAATTTAAAAATATGAAACCTTTTAAGCCAATAAATGACGTAAATTCATTTCAAAAATCATTTTTTCTGCAGTACAAGTAAAGCTTAATGTTACTAAATAAGAGAATTCATCTTGTGCGGTAAAGGTAATCGTGACTTCTTCATCAAATTGCTCATTAACATAAGCCTCAAGCTCGCTGCGTTTTTCATCAGCAGCCAGTTGCGAATCAAATGTAATAGGAAAAGAGAGTTCAGTATCATCAGGTTGAATTATGCTGCCTATTTCAGCAAACGCACCACAGCAATCTTTAACATCAGTATTGTTATTATTCGACATAATTATTCTACCCTTGATTAAAATTCACGATTAACGCCAATGATAATACCACTAAAGTGTAACCTGTAAAAATAAAAAACCGCTTACACCAAGGTATAAGCGGTTTTTATATTCAAATAATCCTATTTTTAGCGTATATACATTTGTTAGCTAAAGTAGATTAAATAACAATTGACGGCGCTGCAGGCGCTTTGCTCATTGCTTTTAACTCTTGATCCATAATGAATAGACCATGACCATTTTCAACACCAACACGGCGAATTTGGCTCACGATACCATTAAATAATGCTTCTTCTTCAGTTTGCTCTTCCATCAAGGTATTTAAGTGAGCAACAGATTGGAAATCTCTTAATTCATGCGCTAAACCAAGAATTTCTGAAATAGATTCAGTGATCATCACTTCATGATCCAAGGCTTTGCGAAACACATCAAGTAGATCTGTAAATTCAGACTCTGCCGCAGGAATAGCTTCCATTAATGGCTGGATACCGCGATCGATCATGTAACGGAATAACAATTGTGCATGTTGCTGTTCTTCAGCCGCATGCTTATAAAAGAAATCACCCGCGCCAATAAAATCAGAGGCATAGCAAAAAGATGCCATGCTGCGATAAAGGTGCGATGCAGTAAACTCTTTTGTCATTTGTTGGTTAAGTGCTGTCGCCATAACCTTAGATAATTTCGGCATAGTATAATGTCCTATAATAAACTGTTCAGACAATGCTACCTTAATGACTCTAAAATTAACAATAACTTTGTTAATTTTACGTCTTTTTTTTTAAATTCAGCGCCTTACAGCCTTATAAATGAGTCTTAGTCGCATTGAAATAAAATTACAAATGAAAGTGATATTACATATTCACGACCGACTTAACACTATTTTGAAAATATAATACGTAATATTACTACAATTGATTTAAATCAACTTTTAATCCTTAAGATTACCTATAATTCAAACTAAAGGCATTCACTAAGAGGTAGCCCCTTAGTAAATATTTTTTAGCTTTTAAGGATGGATTATGACTGTCAAAAATATAGAAACACTCAATGCAATGGTTGCGAAAGTGAAGGAAGCGCAACAAAAATTCGCTACATTTAATCAAGAACAGGTTGATAAGATCTTCCGTGCAGCAGCCCTTGCAGCATCAACATCTCGTATCCCGTTAGCAAAGATGGCTGTTGAAGAATCTGGTATGGGGGTTATCGAAGATAAAGTAACTAAAAACCATTTTGCATCTGAATACATCTACAACAAATATAAAGATACTCTAACATGTGGCATCATCGAAGAAGATAATGAATTTGGTACGATTACAATCGCAGAGCCAACCGGTATAATTTGCGGTATCGTACCAACGACAAATCCAACTTCAACGGCTATTTTTAAAGCGTTAATTTCACTTAAAACACGAAACGGTATCATATTTTCGCCACACCCTCGTGCAAAAAATGCCACTAATACAGCCGCTAAGATTGTATTAGATGCAGCGATTGCAGCAGGTGCACCAAAGCATATCATTGGTTGGATTGATGAACCATCAGTCGAATTATCTAATGCATTAATGCACCACGACGATATTAACCTTATCCTTGCAACGGGTGGCCCAGGCATGGTTAAAGCGGCTTACTCATCAGGTAAACCTGCGATTGGTGTTGGTGCAGGTAATACACCAATTGTGATTGATGAAACAGCCGATATAAAACGTGCAGTATCTTCAATTTTAATGTCAAAAACATTCGACAACGGTGTGGTATGTGCCTCAGAGCAAGCCGTTATTGTTGTTGATGAAGTATATGACGCAGTGAAAGCACGATTTATCACACATGGCGGCTATATCCTATCGAAGAAAGAAGCAGATAAAGTCCGTGCTATCGTATTAATCAACGGCAATATGAACCCTGCAATTGTCGGTCAATCGGCAATTAAGATTGCAACAATGGCGGGCGTTACTGTACCTCCTTTCACAAAAGTACTCATTGGGGAAGGTCCAGAAGTACACGTAGATGATGCATTCGCTCACGAAAAACTATCTCCGACCTTAGGTATGTTCCGTGCTCGTGACTATAACCATGCAGTTGAACAAGCGATCACTATGGTTGAGCTAGGTGGTATCGGTCATACATCTGGTATTTACACAGACCAAGATGCTAACGAAGATCGTATCAAAGACTTCGGTGATAAAATGAAAACCGCACGTATTCTAATTAACCAACCAAGTTCACAAGGTGGTATCGGTGATTTATATAACTTCGGTCTAGCACCATCACTAACACTAGGTTGTGGCTCTTGGGGTGGTAACTCGATCTCAGAAAACGTGGGTCCTAAGCACCTTATCAATAAAAAGACTGTTGCAAAGCGAGCTGAAAATATGTTGTGGCATAAACTACCAGAATCAATTTACTTCCGCCGTGGTTCATTACCCATTGCGATGGACGACCTTGTTGGCAAAAAACGTGCTTGTATCGTGACTGATAAATTCCTATTCAACAACGGTTATGTTGATGACTTAGTGTCCATCCTAAAAAGCAAAGGTATTGATACTGAAGTATTCTACGACGTAGAAGCAGATCCAACACTTGCAATCGTGAAGAAAGGCGTAGAAGTGATGAACAGCTTCCAACCGGATGTTATCATTGCCTTTGGTGGTGGCTCACCAATGGATGCAGCGAAGATTATGTGGGTAATGTACGAACATCCAGATGTACACTTCGAAGATCTTGCAATGCGCTTTATGGATATCCGTAAACGTATCTACAAGTTTCCAAAAATGGGCATAAAAGCCATGATGGTTGCGGTAACGACAACATCTGGTACAGGTTCAGAAGTAACACCATTTGCCGTGGTCACCGATGAAGTAACAGGGCAAAAATACCCAATCGCTGATTATGAACTAACACCAAACATGGCTGTTGTAGATGCGAACCTAGTGATGAATATGCCAAAATCACTGACCGCTTTCGGTGGTTACGATGCCGTGACACATGCGCTAGAAGCATATGTCTCAGTATTACAAAATGAATACTCAGACGGTCAAGCACTACAGGCACTTAAACTATTAAAAGAGTACTTACCAAGTTCATACAAAAACGGTGCAAAAGACCCAATTGCGCGTGAAAAAGTACACAATGGTTCAACAATTGCTGGTATCGCCTTTGCCAATGCATTCTTGGGTGTTTGTCACTCAATGGCACACAAGATCGGTGCTGAGTTCCATATTCCACATGGGTTAGCAAACGCACTACTTATTACCAATGTGATTCGCTACAACGCAACGGATATGCCTACCAAACAAGCCGCATTCTCACAATACGATCGCCCGAAAGCACGCGCTCGTTACGCTGAGGTTGCAGAACATTTAGGCTTCCGTGAAGGTAAAACAGCTGACAAGCTTAACGCATTATTAAATTGGTTAGACGAACTAAAGACTGATTTAGATATACCTAAGTCAATTCAAGCTGCGGGTGTAAACGAAGCCGACTTCCTTGCAAAGGTTGACCAGCTAGCGATTGAAGCATTTGATGACCAATGTACTGGTGCTAACCCTCGCTACCCGTTAATCAGCGAATTAAAAGCATTATTACTTGCTTCCTACTACGGTAACGACTACAAAGAAAGTTATGAAATAGAGCAGAAAAAAGAAACAGTTCAAAAATCAACTGTCGAATAAATAAAATAGCCCAGTTAACCTTAATTCGTTAACTGGGCTTTTTATTAATGATTACAGTTAGAATCATTACCTTCATGATAAAACAAAACCTGTTCACAGATTCGCCGTTGCTGTTCTGTTAACAGTAATCCACTCTTCCAACAGCCCTGTATTAACGCTTGGCGAAACTCATAACAAATGGCCTGCGGTAAATTAACAGATACCTGTTCAAACATACTAAGCCACCTCTGCAACTTCCTCTATAGCCTCTGGAATTACTAACTCTGGTAGAGGATTTCTAGAACCCACAGCTTGCTCGATTGAAGTAAAACCATCTGCTTTTAATAATTTAACTAAACCACGGTTTATTTCACTAATATTTTGCGGTCCATCAAAGATCATGGTGGTGATCATATGCAATAAATTAGCCCCAGATGTGATTTTTTCATACGCATCTTTTGCCGTGAAAATGCCTCCCACACCAATAATAGTAAGCTCACCCCGAGTACGACGATAAACATGACGAATAACGTTAGTAGAAATACGCTGAAGCGGTAACCCACTCATCGCACCTTTTCCTTCGGGTAATAAACCAAGTTTAGATGGGTATTCAGCCGAGATATGTTCTTGGTTACAGCCTGGTTTAGCGAGATTTGTTAATACAAAACCATCCATCTTATACTCAATACAACCATCAACAATGACATCGATCTCGTCAAAAGTCAGATCAGCCGCTAACTTAACATAAATAGGTTTATCCGAAATCGGTCTAATATTTTCATTCACAGCGGCCAATAGAGCCCCTAAATTATCCGCATCAACAAAAGGTTCGCCATCTTGAGTATTTGGACAACTAATATTAATTGTATAGTAATCACCAATATCCTTAAATAAGGTCATCGTTTTAAGGTAATCACGAATTGATTCTGCTAATACAAAGTCAGGGGAGACATTAGATTTAGCAGCATTAATGCCTATACGTAAATCACCAAAATCAGCGTCAGCGAGTCGAGCTGATATTTTTTCTGCGCCAAGGTTATTTAGGCCATACCACACAACAATGGACTTAGACTTTACCATCCGGAATAGACGCTTACCTGGATTTCCCGGACAAATTTCACCGGTAAAAGAACCCAATTCAGCTAATCCAAAACCCAGATACGGATAAATTTTTGTAAGTTCACCATCTTTATCAAAACCAGCTGATAAACCGACCGGATTACGGTATTTGACTCCGTCTACCTCTGTGTTCAAACTCTTATGGCTATAATTAAATAACAATCCTGTTATTAATCGCGTTATTACATTACTGCCTAAAAATACCCCTATTTTCTTAAGCGCGTAATGGGCTTGCTCTGGATCCATCAAAAATATTATCGGACGAAATATCCGATATAATATTTTCAAAATATAATTCCTTAACCCAACAATAGCACTCATAGAAATCCCTTATTTGTAAATGTCTGCAACCGTTATTGATCACAACAGTCAATAATGATAATCGATCTCATTCGCATTTACAATGTAATGGGTATGTATCTTTAAAATATCTATTATGTTAATCCACTTCATGGAGAATGATTTATTCTGTGATTGATAACATTCAGACGTAAATATACCGGTATGGTAATTTAGAGAAAATGAAGGAGAAAACGCCTAAAAATGAAGTAAATAAAATAAACAAAAGCTAAAAATTTGATCTATGTCTACCCCCTACATTTAATTTTGATCACAACAAATATATTCCCTATAATTATTCATACGTATTTACAATCTCACAATAAACAATTAGGTTATTATCCTTAGGAAGGTAGTATAAGGAATAGAAATGGAAAATGTCTCATTAGCGATTAAAGATCTTAAAGTCGGTCATTATATTAATCTACCCATCGGTTGGACATCCCATCCTTTTATTCTAAATTCATTTATAATTAAGGATACGAAGCAATTACAAATATTACAGCACCTTGGTTTCGACACAATTTCCGTTGACCTATCTCGCAGTAAAGTGACGCCGGCAGCACAATCAACAGCGCAGCAGATAGCACCAGTAACAAACGATCTCGCTTTAGCCGCAAAAATAACAGAACAACAAGTTGCGTTAAAACACGCTGCAGAACAAAAAATACAATTATTACAACAGCAGGTATGGTGGAAACAAATCCGTCAAGCGCGCTCAAAATACCAAAACAAGATTACGATACTAAAAGATATTTACAGCAAACTTAGCTTACAACCGCAGCAGGCAATATCACAATTAGAAGTGCTTTCTGGAGAGTTAACAATTGCGGCTGAACAACAGCATGATTGTAGCTTTGTATTATGTAATGAAGAATTGTCTGGTGATCCGATTTATCAAAACGCAATGAATATCGCCGTATTAAGCACACGTTTAGCGCAGCAATTATCCTTTAGCTCACAAGATATTGCGATCGTGACGCAAACCGCGCTGCTTAGCCAATTCGGTATGTTATGGGTGCCCTCTTCAATTCGTAATAAAAAATCAGAATTAACAAAACCCGAAATAAATTATCTTAAACAACATCCTGCCTACGCATCACAAAAACTACAAGGTATCGACGCACTTACCGATATCGTGATAAATAGCATCTTACAGATCAATGAAAAGTTTGATGGTAGCGGCTACCCACGAGGTATCAAACAAGATAAAATATCGAAAATCGCACAATTAATTGCGATAACTACCCGCTATAATGAAATGTGTAATGCTAATTTACCTCAACACCGTTATTCACCTCATCTCGCCATTGGATTACTGTTTAAAGCCGCTGACAAACATTACAACAAAACTTATCTTGAACAGTTTATTAAAATGATGGGCATATATCCGATTGGTACAATAGTCAATTATGATAACAATCAAGCGCAAGTACTGATGAGTATTATTAATAGTCTTCGAACCCCCCTTATTGTCGACTTTACTAAACTTGAACCATTAAAAAAGCAGCCACTGTTACGCCACTGTGGTCAGGACAATATTACGATTGCTAAAGGGATTAGTTGCAATGATATCGCCCCTGACAAGTTAAATAAATTTAACCTAATACAACGTAATAATTTATACTTTCCTGCGAGTTAATTTAGATTACTGCTGACGTTAATTCATTATATTGCTACACTCCTACTTTAAATAAAGAACTAACAAGAACTCATTAAATTATGTCAAAACGCAACACTCAACAACGTCGCCATACCATTATTAAATTACTTGAAGAACAAGGTAAACTCAGCGTTGATGAACTAGCACAACGTTTTGAAACATCAGAAGTAACCATTCGCAAAGACCTAACAGCCTTAGAGCAAAATGGTCTATTATTACGCCGTTATGGCGGTGCGGTTCCGCTCCCTAAAGAACTCTTACCTGAAATTGAAACAGATAAGGTTTCCCAGTGTAAAACTGAGATTGCAATTGCCGCGGCGTTACGTATTCGCGATCATAATCGTATCATTATCGATAGCGGCACAACCACGGCCAGTTTAATTGAACAACTCGCGAATAAGAGAGGCTTAATAACCATGACAAACTCTCTGCAAGTAGCGAATGCATTAAATGGCTTAGAAAATGAACCTACGTTATTAATGACAGGGGGGACATGGGACCCACACTCAGAATCTTTTCAAGGTCAAATTGCTGAACAGGTACTGAGATCATATGACTTTGACCAGCTCTTTATCGGCGCTGACGGCATTGATTTAGAACGTGGCAGTACCACATTTAATGAACTAATTGGACTCAGTCGCGTGATGGCCGAAGTATCAAGAGAAGTCGTAGTCATGGTCGAATCAGATAAGATCAGCCGTAAAATGCCAAATTTAGAATTAGCATGGGACTCGATTAGTACGTTAATTACCGATGCCGATATTACTGATGAACAACGCACAGCAATTGAAGCAAAAGATATTACGGTAATCATAGCACCGAGATAAGCTTCTATTTGGGTTTGTGGTGAAAAACAGATCCCGCTTACTGCAAATAAACGGGATTTTACATAAAGGATCTATTGTTGCACTAAACGGTTAAGATTTAGAAACCGTAAGAAGCACCAAATGTGAACGCTAGGTTACGATCTTCAGCTTTACCCATGTCTTCATCACGTAACTCAAAGTATGGTGCAATACCAGTGCCCATGAAATCATTCTTTGTTACACGCCATTCGGTGTTATAACTGTCACGATCGCCATTTTCACCAAATTTAGCCGTATCAGCAAAGCCACGTTGGTTGTAAATAACATTTAGTTTAAGTTGAATACCGTTATCCATGTTGAAGCCAATTGCATTGTCATAACGGATCTCTTTCCAGTCACTTTCTGTCGTACTGTAATGGAAACGAGTACGGTTACTGACGAACAAACCATTATCAAAATTATAACCAATTTTAACCAATGGGCGACGTTGACCAGAATCGCCCTCTACTGAACCATCAAGACTTAAATCGTGGTAACCAATTGCAGTCCATAAACCACCGTTTGTATAAGCCATTTGCTCAATGCCAAATGTAGTATCAGTCACACTACGTACGCCATCGTGAAGAGTACCAGCGACTTCTACTAATAAGGTTGTCCCAGCAGAAAATGTATGACCCGCTTCAAGCGTATATTCAGTATCACGTTCAGTGTTACCCTTTACATTACCAGTAACATAAGAACTACCAGCAAATACAGGGGCAGCGATTGATGCGCAAAGTAGAGTAAATGCAAATTTTTTCATTATAGCCTCGATTATAGTTAAGCAATTTCATCATGTTAAATTGCTAATTTAAGTTAATCATTTCACTGACTAGTTACCTGTCAGAAGATGAAACTAATGTAACACTTTGTAGGCAGTCAATAATGCTATTAGCTAAATTTGACGATCTTTATCACAACTTATTTCCCAGTGTAAATTAAGTTAAAGAGGAATAAAGCGGCAAGGTAACACGTGGTCATATTAAAATTATATTTTTAATTATTAAAGTAACTACTGATCAACAAGTTAAGATGAGTAACGGAATTAACAAGGTTTCGTTCTATAAAATGCCTCATGATAATAACCCGAATAACTAATTATCATTTAATTTTTAATCAGATTAAATTTGTGAGCTACATAACGATTTCCGATAGAGAATGGAACCAACACGCTGGAATATATAACTATAAAACAACTTATAAAAGCTTAACATGTAGAATAAAACACTAATCAAGTTGATTTAACTTAATTTACAATGGAAACAATGATTTTAGTGAGGGTATTTAGTGCTTATTTAAAGAGGGTTTAATCCTTTCTGATTTCAACCAAATTAGGATTTACCACATAGGAACAAGTAGTAATTAACATTTTAATTACAATTGACGTGACAATAATAAAGAACGCAGTAGACTCTTTATTCTATTACCTATAACAATCATATTGAGGCTTTATGATCAGTGAGTTGATTCGTTGCTTTTACCTTCGTAATAAGCAAACAAACCCGAAAGGTTTTTTCGATACCATCACGCGCTCTTTTCGAGTAGGGTTTCGTCATATCGATCTGAATCTACATATTAACAATGCAAAATATCTCATGTTTCTTGAAAAATCGCGCTGGGATCACTCTATTCAGACTAATACATTCACCCCATTATTGAAGAATAAATTAAACTTCATCGTAGCAGGTGTGGAGGTCGGTTATATTCGTGAGATCCGCTTATTCAAAAAGTTCGATGTAGAAACCACTTACTTGGGCTGGGATGAGAAATACTTTTACTTAGAGCAAAAATGTGTAGCTGATGGAAAGTTATGTAACTACAGCTTAGTGAAGGCTGTATTTACTCAGAGAGGCAAAGTAGTTTCTCCGAATAAAGTCATGGAAATGATTCCCATAAAGCAACGTCCACAACAGTTACCAGAACATATGCAAATATGGAAAGATCTCGGTATTGCCAAACGCAACTTTTCCACCAGCGAAGCTGTAGATAAAGTCGCTTAAACCTATTTATGTGAGTTCACTTGTAATTTAAACCACCTAAAAATTGGTAGTTGAAACCATTTGCTATGTTATGTTATATCAACTAAATAACACTATGAACAATCGAATAGGGAACATTCATGTCAACGACGCCTCTAATCAAAGGTCTTACCTTTGGACTCATCAGCTGTATGAGCTTAACGCTATCAGCCGCCACAGCAAGCACAGAAACAGTTGCTAAAGTTAAACTATCAACAGGTGCTATTTATAATCAAATGGCGATCCATCATCCCGTATGGGCAGCAAACGGGATGGTAGCGAGTCAAGAAGCGCTTGCAACACAGATAGGTGTCGACATAATGAAGCAAGGTGGCAACGCTATTGATGCAGCAGTTGCCGTTGGTTATGCGTTAGCTGTTACCCTACCTCGCGCTGGTAATTTAGGTGGTGGTGGTTTCATGCTGGTTTATTTAGCCGATGAACAGCGCGCTATTGCGATTGATTACCGAGAGGTAGCACCACTGACAGCTTATCCTGATATGTTTTTAGACGATGCAGGCAATCCAGACAGCCAACTTTCTCGCTTTCATGGTCTAGCCGTCGGAGTACCTGGCACAGTATTAGGCTTTGAACTCGCACTAAATAAATACGGCAGTATGTCATTAGCACAAGTAATGGCCCCCGCGATCAAATTAGCCCGTGACGGTATTGTTGTTACGCCTGACTTAGCAAATTCACTCCAGGCTACGAAAAAACGCTTAAGCCAATGGCCAAGCACCAAGACTATTTTTTATAAAGCAGACGGCAGTAATTATCAACCCGGAGAAATATTAAAACAAACCGACCTTGCCAATACACTAACAGCCATTGCTAAAAAAGGCAGTCCTGCATTTTATCAAGGTCCCATTGCCAAACAGATCAGTAACTCGGTACGTAATGCTGGCGGCATGATGACAATGCAAGATCTAGCCACGTATGAAGCCATAGAGCGTCGACCTGTTACGGGGGACTATCGCGGTTATCAAGTAATTTCAATGCCACCTCCGTCTTCTGGTGGCGTACATATTATTCAAATGCTGAATATGCTCTCACAGTTTCCGATTGATAAAATGGGCCATAATAGTGCGGCAACGATTCATGTCATGGCAGAATCAATGCGCCGTGCTTACGCAGACCGTAGTTTATATTTAGGCGATCCAGATTTTGTTAACGTACCGGTTTCTGAACTAACCAACGAGCAATACGCAAAGCAATTAGTGAGTCAAATAAACCCTAACAAAGCGACACCAAGCAGCGAAGTATCCCCTGGCACATTATTGCCTTACGAAAGTAACCAAACGACCCATTACAGCGTGGTTGATAAGTTTGGTAACGCGGTCAGTAATACCTATACCCTTAACTTTAGTTATGGTTCTGGGCTCGTTGCTAATGGAACAGGTGTATTACTCAACAATGAAATGGATGATTTTTCAGCTAAGCCTGGTACACCAAATGCTTACGGCCTCATTGGCGGAAAAGCAAACGCCGTTGCAGCCAAAAAACGTCCACTTAGCTCAATGACACCGACCATTGTCTTAAAAGATAATAAACCTTATTTGGTCACAGGTAGCCCAGGGGGCTCACGTATTATCACCACAACGCTACAAGTGATCATGAATGTGATTGACCATAATATGAATATTGCAGAAGCCAGTGCGGCAACACGTATTCATCATCAATGGTTACCGGACATGATCCGTATTGAGAAAGGGTTAAATGTCGATACGATTAACTTATTAGAAAATAAGGGGCACAAGGTTGAAGTGAAAGCTGCAATGGGTAGTACCCAAACAATTATGTTGACAGAAGAAGGCGTTTACGGCGCATCAGACCCACGTAGACCGAGTGCACTTAGCTTAGGTTATTAGGTAAAAAACGGACGTGATACTCACAGTATGACGTCCCTTTCGTTCTAATTTTAATTAAAACTATAACTCACACCAACTGAAAATAATTTTGTCGAGCTATCATAGAACTCAATGTTGGCATCATTTTCTTTGTTTTGATAAATAATATTAAGGTTAGTGCCTTCGATATCAAACGGTTCAAAATAAGAATAAAGGAATGAATAACGGGCAGCATCGTCCTCTTGTACCTCTCCAAACATTGGATTCTCGGCATCGTATTCACGCTTGCTAAATGCCGCTTGAACTGAGAAGAAATGCCTTTCATATTTAGTCATAATACTAAGGCTATAATGAAATTCATCAAAACTCTGACTTGCACCTTTAGCATTTTGAGCACCATAAAACACATTTGCTTTAGCGTATATTCCTTGCCATAGCGGAAATAAGCTTTCTACACTAAGTCTTTGATAATCACTATCTCGATTTAACAAGGCTTGTTCTTCAACACTCATTTGACTGCCGCTTTGCTCATTTTCTATCGAATATGATGCATACGAATATTCAATCTGAACAGGGGAAAATTTATAGGCTAAACGTACAGCACTCGAATCAATGTCGCTCTTTTCTCTTGGCGCGTTAATCAAAAATGGATCTGACCAAGTTTCTTTTAAAAACGGTACGTGCGGGATATAAGCAAATGTCATGCTTTGGCGTTCATCAAACTGATGTTTCACACCTATTTCATATTGTATGGCACTATTTAAAATATTTTCAGGACTCTGACCAAGAAAGTACTGAGTCTGAAGATCTTCCGTTGTATAAGCCACACGGAAAAAAGGAAACAACACGCTTGTCGATACCCCTTCACCAGCATTGTTTAGATCTTGTATCTGTTCATTGTCATCATGAATATTAAACTGGCCCTGCGTTTCACTGACGCCAGCATTAATCCCTAACGTACCAGAAAAACCTGCGTTCTTTGCCAATGGCTTCGCTACTGCAACACTACCAAGTAAACCACAGGTCAATAATAAAGGTAGTGAAAGTAAGCGATGGTTTTTCAAAATCATGTGTAAAAATGTCCCAACAGTTAAGTTATTATCAATTAATAATGTCAAATATTGACCGAAACCAATCTAGTGACGAAAGCATAACATAACAACTAAAACATAAGACGCTTAATAATAGTGAATATGATTAATAGTATTAACGAGCAGTAACCATTCAATAATTAGAAAATAAGAGTGATATCAGCCATATCAGTCAGAACAACTAAAAAAACACTGAAATAATTTGTTTTATATTATAAGCTTATATTACAGCAACTGATATAATTAACGCCTTAAACGCTAAACTATTGAATGCAGTTAAAAAGACCTATTTCAATAAAGGATGATTGAAAATATATGTACAAAATTCTCGTTTTATTCGCCCATCCTGCATTACAAAAATCTCTCGCACATAAATCACTATTCAATGAAATTCAAAATATTGAAGGCATAACTTGCCACGATCTTTACGATGCTTATCCCGATTCATTTATTGATATTAAGCATGAACAAACCTTGTTACTAAATCACGATATCATTGTATTTCAATTTCCACTTTACTGGTATTCATGCCCCGCAATTTTAAAAGAATGGCAAGATTTGGTGCTCGAACATGGTTTTGCTTATGGTGAAAATGGAGACAAACTCGCAGGAAAAAAACTCATGCTCGCTATCTCGACAGGAGGTAGTGCTAACTCTTATTCCGATTCAGGTTACAATGAACACGATATTAGTGAGTTCTTATTACCTTTTAGCCAGATGAGCAAAATATGTAATTTAGAATACCTGCCACCATTTGTACTCCATGATATTCATAAACGTCATGAGTCACAGCGTATTGCGCGTAAAGCAGCAGAATATCGCCAGCAATTATTAATGCTACAACAAATAGATGATGGAACCGTCGCAAAAAAAATGGAGGGTAACTAACCATGGAACATGGCGTATTATTTAATACTTTCATCTATCTTGCCGCAGGTGTCGTGGCAGTACCAATAGCAAAACGTTTAGGGCTGGGTTCGGTACTGGGATATTTGATTGCAGGCGTAATTGTTGGGCCTTATGCATTAAGTTTAATTTCCAATCAAGAAGATGTCATGCATGTTGCCGAATTCGGTGTGGTTTTAATGCTGTTTTTGGTTGGCCTAGAATTAAGACCGGCTTTATTATGGCAACTAAAAATGCCAATTTTGGGGACAGGTGGCTTACAACTTAGCGCCACGACCTTGTGCATTTTCTTGTTATTACTTGCTTGTGGACTTGCGTGGCAAACAGCACTCGCTATCGGTTTAATTGTTGCCTTGTCATCCACTGCGATTGTGCTGCAAAACTTACAAGAACGGGAGTTGATGAAAACCGAAGCCGGTAAAAACGCCTTTGCGGTCTTATTATTTCAAGATATTGCCGTTATCCCTATTTTATCTATATTACCGCTGCTCGTCATACAAGATACTGCCATTGTTGAATCTACAATACCTAGTTGGCAAAGCGCATTAATGATTGCAGGCGTTATTGCTGGCATTATTATTGGCGGCCACTTCCTCGTTGTACCGCTACTGCGTATTATTGCAGGTTCTCGCTCTCGAGAGATTTTTATTGCAACCGCATTGGCACTGGTTGTCGGTATTGCCTTGGCGATGGAAGCGGTTGGTTTATCTGCCGCGCTCGGTACTTTTTTAGCTGGTGTGGTATTAGCGGACAGTGAATACCGCCACGAACTTGAAAGTGATATTGAACCTTTCAAAAGTTTATTATTAGGTATCTTCTTTATCTCTGTTGGCGCCAGTATCGATTTTACCCTCTTACTTAATCAGCCGATGTTAATCGCCTTACTAGTGGCAACATTAATTGCGGTTAAATTTATCGTACTATTCATCACCGGGATCGTATTTAAGATCCAACACAGTCAAAATTGGTTATTTTCCTGTGCCCTTGCACAAGGTGGTGAGTTTGCTTTTGTATTAACATCATTCTCTCTGCAGCGCCAAGTACTGGATAATGAAACAGCTAGCTTGCTGGTATTAGTAGTTACTTTATCAATGGTATTTACCCCACTGCTGTTGATTATTTACGATAAAATAATCGCGCCAACATTCAAACGCAAAATACCGCAATCCGAAAATACAACCACTCCTGATCATCAGATTCCAGATGATGCGCATAGCTCTGTGATCATCGCTGGCTTTGGTGGTTTCGGGCAAGTTGTGGGTCGATTACTGCATGGCTACCATATCAATACCACCATTTTAGAAAACGATGTAGGCCAGATAGAATTATTGCAGCAATTCAAATACAAAGTGTTTTATGGCGATGCTGAGCAGCTTAATTTATTACATTCAGCAGGTGCCGATAATGCCAAACTATTTATTATTGCCGTCGAAAGCGCAAGCCGTACCAAGCGTATTTTAATTCAAGTAAAAAAACACTTCCCGCACTTAACTGTATTAGTCCGGGCAACAGATCGTAACCATGCCCAGCAATTAATCCGTCTTGGCGCTGATCATGTGTTTAGAGAATCGCTCGATTCAGGTATCAGCTTAGGTGTTGAAACACTAAAAGCATTAGGGATGCGTGCCAATCAAGCGCATCGTGCAGGCCAAGTATTCCGCCGTCATGATGAAGCAGTATTACATGAAGAAGCAAAACGCATGCACGAAGAAGAGCCTGAATTTGTGAACCGTAGCCTAACAGAGCGGCGTATACTGAAAAAATTATTAGGATTAGATGCGTTAACCTACTACGACAACCTCAATGATGCTTGGTCAACAGAAGCGCACAGTAATGAAGATAAAAATACGGTTGGTAACTTAGCGGCCGCGCATAAACACAACAAGTCGACAAGCGAGCAGACTTAGTCATATAAATAAAACGGTGCAGTTGATAACGATAGCTATTTGGCTACTGCAACCAACTGTGCCTTTTCGTTTATTATCGAAATAGCTCATTATTGTTTAAAATCAGCTAACTCAAGCGACGGAAGCTAAAAGTGCCACTGTAAATAAACTGTTTGATAGTTACTGCCACCTTTAATACGCCCAAACACCGAGCTACTTTCAAAAATACCTAAACGCCAGCGTGATCCCAATTCTTTTCGACGCTATCTAACTAATCATATTCTTGCTGACAAGCTTCATCACAAGTTCGAACTAAACGTACTGTTAAACGCTCGCCATTCGAAATGTCATATAGTAATCCATTTTGAAATTCGACTTGCCAAGCTTTACTTGGGTTGCCATTACTTGGTGTACTCGACCAAGATTTAGATACCGCTGGAGATAAAGGGTGATTGGGAAAGATGGATTTATTTAAGCTTGGCTCTTCGCATGCTGTTTCTATAATACTGTAAAGCTCTTTAATATTAGGTAATCGCCAATCAGTATGGCCATCATTTGTAGCATTAAATGCAGCAGGTTCCATCATTGCTTCCCACGATGTAAAATAACGAACCGTACCGTTCTGACATCGATTACCCGTTAGACCGAGAACACAAGTTTGCCATTCTAAGCGGGTTGCTTTATCAAACAAAAACCCTTCCCTAGTATTAACAAAACGTTGATTTGGTGTTGATATCTCAGCATTCTCATTACAGCGTTGATCGAGTCCTTTGGCAGCCATCGACATCACTAATAATAAAATAGTGCTAGTAATAAGTAATATACGCCGGGTTATATTAAAGATCATCATTAACATCCTTTTATGACAACTAAATAGCTTATATCAAAGTATTTAATTACTGATTTTTATTGCAAACTTTGACTACGAACTAAACGTACAGCCCTTGGGATATTGGTTAAATTCCCCTGGATATTACCGTATAAAAAATTAACCATCCAAGCTGATTCTAAATCGTCAATATCAATATCAGCAGTCCAATAATAATGATTTTGAGTATGAGGAAAAAACACAGTCTCAACGGCAGGTATTATTTGCGAATAATTGATAATACTTTGTAGTTCTAAACGAGTGGGTAAACGCCAATCATTGTAACCACACCAATCGAGATCGTTCATAGCGATTTTGAATTTTTCAGTGTCACAGCTACTACTATCGACACAAATACCACCATTTTCGGTAACACCATGACCATTAAAGTCAGCATCACTCGATTTAAACCACGAATAAATATAGTCAGCATCATTAACATGGCCACTACCAATCACCGATTTAACTTCCCACATCAATTGTGTTTTATTATCTAAAACACAAAACCATTCAGGTGAATCCTCAGCCATGCTCACGCCCCCAGATCCTATTTTGGTAAAATCTAGAAAGTCTTCTAACCGATTCTGCTTATCATCAAGACGGAGTCCAGCGGGGTTTAAATTAAGTCGTATGACATAATCAGGCAGCAAAACAGCGCCCCCCTCACCGGGGTAACTATTCCGCTCAACGTTACCATCACTGCCAGTGGGGCAACCCGTCAATAACAAACAGCTTAAAAACATAGCTATATATTTCATATAAAGAATCAAAAATGTGACATGTATCGAAGTTTAGATTACAAATATTAATTAATCCGCAAAAAAACCACCAATTAATAGACGACCGGTCTACTAGAGCGTATTGTTAACGCATTAGAAATACATCACGCTTTTTACATCTAATTAAAAGACGATCGGTCATACAGTATCGTAAACGACTTAAAAATAAGGATCTTCTATGCCTCAATCGCATTCAATTAATCGCCGTATTACACTTGCTTCACGTCCTGTTGGCGCACCGACATCAACCAACTTTAGTCTTCAAGAAACTGTCATACCTTCTCCTGAAACAGGTGAAATATTATTACGAACAAACTATTTATCACTTGATCCTTACATGCGCGGCCGTATGAATGCTGGTGCATCTTACGCCGAGCCTGTCGATATTGACGGTACTATGGTTGGTGCTACAGTGTGCCAAATTGTGAGCTCTTTACACCCCGATTATCAAGTCGGAGAGTGGGTTCTTGCTTATACAGGCTGGCAAGATTATGGCATTTCAGACGGTGAAGGTCTTATAAAGCTAGGCGTAGAGCCAACTAATCCCTCTTATGCGCTTGGGATCTTAGGTATGCCTGGATTTACTGCTTATATGGGACTATTAGATATTGGTCAGCCTAAATCAGGTGATACGCTTGTTGTTGCTGCAGCAACCGGCCCTGTAGGAGCAACAGTCGGCCAGATTGGTAAATTAAAAGGCTGCTACGTGGTCGGTATCGCAGGCGGAGCAGAGAAGTGTAAATATGCTGAAGACGTATTAGGTTTTGATAAGTGTGTTGACCATAAAGCTGACGACTTTGATGCACAATTACAAGCTGCTTGCCCTAACGGCATTGATGTTTACTTTGAAAATGTTGGCGGTAAAGTATTTGATAGTGTCCTCCCCCAACTAAATACTGGCGCACGTGTTCCCGTTTGTGGTTTAGTATCGCAGTACAATGCAACAGAATTACCATCAGGACCTGATCGTTTATCACTATTAATGGGCACCTTGTTGGTCAAACGTATCAAGATGCAAGGTTTCATTATTTTTGATGATTACGCACATCGCTATAACGAATTTTTTGAACAGATGATGATGTGGTTACAATCGGGTGAAATTAAATACCGAGAGCATATGATTGACGGTTTAGAAAACGCACCATCAGCATTCACCGGTATGCTACAAGGTGAAAACTTCGGTAAACTTGTAGTAAATGTGGCTAAATAAGAGGTTAAAATGATTAAATTACACCATTTAAATAAATCACGTTCTAAACGTATCATTTGGCTATTAGAAGAATTAGGTGCTGATTATGAAATCATCGCTTACCAGCGTGATAGCCAAACTTTCTTAGCGCCACCAGAGCTAAAAGCAATTCATCCACTAGGTAAATCGCCAGTGATCGAAGATGATGGGGTCGTAATTGCTGAGTCAGGCGCAATCACAGAATACCTTATTAATAAGTATGCAGCTGACAAACTCGCACCAAAGCAGTTATCACAAGAGTATGTCGATTATTCGCAATGGATCCATTTTGCTGAGAGTTCTGCTATTTTACCGCTTTTGCTGAAAATGTTTGTTGAAAAGGATGGCTGTCAAACAAACTTTATGGCGGCTTACGCTGATATCGAAATAGCAAAAGTAATTAGTTATTTCGATGAGTCCTTAGCAAATAAAACTTACCTTGTTGGAGAGCAATTAACTGGGGCTGATATCATGATGTCATTTATTGTTGAAATCTTAGCAAATAATAATGTACTTGATAATTTTGTTCATCTTTCCCGCTACAACAAACAACTTCACTCTCACGCGAGTTTATTAAAAGCGATAGAGATTGAAGCTAAGTACGAAACTAGCTGATTTAGTTCTGATAATAGTCAATAGATAAAATACCGAAAAACCCTAATAACTTGTTATCAGGGTTTTTTATCTTATGGCAATCAACTAATTAATCATATTGACGAGAAAACTCCCCGCTACAGTCATCGCCAATCAGATAGTTACCAGACGATTTTAATATCACCTGATAATTACCATCGGATAAATTTTTAGCCCCAATATCAAATGTCCAGCCATTACCACCTAGCATTAATTTATTACCATAACTACTCGTACAGATCTCCATTAATTGGGAATGTGAAGCAGAAGCACTTGAATCTAAATATTGATCATTATAAGTAACTTCGAGTACAGGAGGCTTAACATCTGTTCTTTCATTACCGAAATCATCAACAAGCGCAATGTCAAGATTCAGAGCCATATCATCGCCCAATAAAGGCTTACCGGTAATTAACGCGGGTTGACAGGATAAAGTATCTATCACACTCGAATCGACCCCTTGTGAACCTAATGGTTGACCCAATGTACTTGCCGTTAATGCCCAACTTGCGGGGCTGAACAAATACACATTACTTAGCTCAGGATCATCTTCAAACAACTGCGTAAAAGTTAAATTTTCATTTACTAGTACCTTAAAATTATTGACTGCAACGTGTGTTAACTGATTTTGTGTGTAAGATTGGTTTTTCGCGTCAATACCGACAGAGTTCAACTTATAGTTACCATAAAATAATGAGTTAATAACACTATTATTGGTACTTGGACCACCCATTTCAGAAAACCAAACACCACGCGAGGCGTTGACTGATGTATGCTGTGAAATAATATTATCCGATGATCGATAAAGTAAAATAGAAATACCATAACCTTCAAAATCATCAGTAAAGTAATCTAGATTATTTTCCACGGTGTTGTTATTTGAATTAGTACTAAAATATAAATTTTCATGGGTATTATCCCAGAAGGTATTATGTTCAATCAGGTTATTCAAACCTTGTGATAAACTGATACCCCATGTATTTTGGTAAGATGTATTGTAAGCAACATAGTTATCATTACCTTGAATATTTATACCGCCACGGTTTCGCATCAAATCCTCATGACCATTACTATAAATAGTATTGTTCAACACATGCATATCTGAGCTCCAATATCCAACCGTGATACCATTACCGTTATCTGAGTTTGCAATGTTGTTACGAGCAATACCGCCACTTACATTATGCAGCCATAAGTCGTTACCATTATTATTAAATACATTATCTTCAATAATAAAATCTTCACGTTGATCCGCTTTTGTATGTAGCACAAATAAGCCATAAATCGCATTTTTAAATTCAGAATTCCGAACAATTACAGATTTTCGAGCACCAGTAGAAACAAGCTTATTCGACACGCCTTCACCATCAAATGTTATCCCGTCGATCACAATACCATCGCGGCCTATATGTAATATGCCTTGATATGCGGATCCAGAACCTGTTAACGTCGGTGATTGACCGGGTTCAGCTCTAATCGTTAAATTATTTTTATAAACATTTAACCCTTCGACATAGGTTCGACTATCTGTAAATACAAGTTCATCACCCGATGTGGCCGCTTGGTATGCACTGCCTAAACTATCAAACTCAGAAAATTCACCAATTTCTAATATTTCAGCATGTATATTTCCAATCGAAAATATCCACATGATCATTACAAACATGTACTTACATAAATCCATGGTAATTTCCCTACATACAAGGCGATGAATCATCAAATGAAGTGAAACATGCTATTTGAAGTTATACGTAAGTTTAGACTAGAATTATAAACGTGCTCCAGATCACATTTACTAATCGACTAACAACAGAATAAGTTATTTATAATCATCTATAAATGAACAATTATTATTTTTCAATATAGGCGGGTTCATCCAATTCCAATTGTAATTTTTTGGTCAATTTACTCACAACTAAAGCATAAGATTGACCCGCTAAGTTTTCAATCATCCCTGCTGGCACATCTCCTTTAAGCTTTACCGTTATCCAATGTCTTTTGTTCATATGATAACCGAGACTAATCGCCATAAATTCATCTACCAACACCTCAACATCACTCGGGTGAGCCTTAAAATTTACACTGCATCCAGCTTCATTTTTTGTCAAAAGAGCAAACATCTTACCCATCACTTTATAAACCAATACATCAGGTCCAAAGGGATAGTCTTGCTGGGCAGCTTTTAAATTATGAAGGTAATGCTCTAAGTGCACTTGTTCCATCTCACTATCATCCTTAGTATATTATTTACTAACTTTATGCCAGGTGATTGGCATAAGCTCAGTATCACAGCCAGCTTGTGTAAACTCAAGTGAGGCTAAACATGAATAATTGCTTTGTTATAACATAACATTATTCTTGCACACTTATATTGTTATGTTATAACATTGCCACACATTCAATTGAAGTATTACAAATCGATATAAAATGCCAGCATTATCATCTTATACACCAGAAAATAGTCATGCAGTAAATCAAAGACAGCGATTATCTTTACTGCTATGTAGTCTATTCTCACGTCTTGCTATCTCCATCATCATCACTGTTTCTCTGTGGTTTACTCTGTTTAAATTCATAGGGTAATAACCATGATCAAAATAAATAATTTAAGCGTTTCTTATCAGCAAAACCTCGCACTTAGCCATATAACAACCACCATTGACAGTGGGGACTTAGTCGCGATTGTAGGTCCTAACGGTGCCGGAAAATCAACCTTATTAAAAAGTATAATGCAACAAATCACCGTTGAATCAGGCTCTATTGAACTTGGTCGGTTGAGTTTGAAAAACATTGCTTACTTGCCACAAAGTAATCAAATAGACCGAAAATTTCCAATAACAGTGACTGAATTTGTTTCTGCTGGTGCTTGGCAACGCTGTAATTTCTGGCGAGTATTTAGTCGTAACGAACAGCATTTATTACAACAAGCATTAGCCAAAGTAGATTTAGAAAATATGGCTGGACGTCAAATTAGTCAGCTATCTGGAGGTCAATTCCAGCGCATGTTATTTGCACGTATGTTATTACAAGACGCCGATATTCTGTTACTTGACGAACCATTCGGTGGCATTGATGCACAAACGACTGAATTATTAATAAGCGTGATTCAGGAGTGTCAGCAACAAGGTAAAACAGTTATCGCCGTGATCCACGATCTAGCCTTAGTACAGCGATACTTTCCAACCACATTACTTGTTGCAACCAATTTAATTGCCTCAGGTAAAACAGCTAATGTATTAACTCAAAAGTATTTATTACAAGCGGGTTATCAGCATTTTGCTCACTGTGCTGTGCATAATACGCTTAATAATCCTTTTCATAACATCCCAGACAACAGCACTAACGAAAATGCAGTGACTTCTTTGTCAGCGAATATCGAGAGTCAAGCATCATGAGTGCACAGTTACACGAATTATTTATCGCCCCTTTTTCTGAGTTTGTATTTATGCAACGGGCATTATGGGGGATTATCGTACTCAGTATTAGCGCGACACCGGTTGGCGTATTCTTAACTCTTAGACGTATGAGCCT
Organism: Moritella viscosa; assembly: GCF_900120065.1. Taxonomy (NCBI): domain Bacteria; kingdom Pseudomonadati; phylum Pseudomonadota; class Gammaproteobacteria; order Alteromonadales; family Moritellaceae; genus Moritella; species Moritella viscosa. The sequence goes on along the minus strand of NZ_FPLG01000101.1, from coordinate 29,088 downwards.
AACCGGCGATGCAATGGCACATGCCATCTTACCAGGTGCTGCGATTGGTTTTCTTATTTCAGGTTTATCTGTCACGGCCATGACGATTGGCGGTATTGTTGCCGGTTGCATTGTCGCTGTATTAGCTGGCATGGTGGCCCGACATTCAAATGCTGAAGAAGATTCAAGCTTAGCCGCCTTCTATCTACTTTCGCTCGCGATCGGGGTATTAATCATTTCGTCCAATGGCAGCAATGTGGATTTATTGCATGTACTATTCGGCTCAACACTCGCGCTCAATGATGATGCCTTAATACTACTCACCGTTATCGCCACAATCTCTATTTTAACACTCGCGATACTGTATCGTCCTCTAGTCATGGAGTGTGTTGACCCTCACTTTTTTAAAACTATCAGCAAATTGAGTGCCGTTGCTCACTATGGATTTTTGCTACTGGTCGTACTTAATTTGGTCGCTGGTTTTCATGCATTAGGTACATTAATGGCGGTTGGTTTAATGATCCTACCCGCAGCGATTGCTCGCTTTTGGTCTAACCGCTTAGGTGGCATGTTGTTAATAGCTTTCATCACAGCAGTAATCAGTGGCTATTTCGGTCTATTTCTTTCTTACCACGCAAGTTTAGCAACCAGTCCCGCAATTGTACTGGTACTCGGCATACTTTATATAATTTCATTAATATTTGGCCGTCAAGGCGGATTACTCTTTAAAAATAACAGCTAATAATAACTCTACGCGTTAATATCTAGCTATATAAGGACAATAATATGTTTAAATCAACCCTAACATCCTCCATGATACTTCTTGGTTTAAGTACCAGTACTACTGTAATGGCTGAGCAAAAAATTGCTGTTATCAGTAGTTTTTCGATTCTCGGTGATCTCGTCTCAGAGGTAGGTCAAGAGCATGTAACCGTTGCAAATTTAGTTAAAATTGACGGTGATGCGCACGTATTTAATCCGACACCTCAAGATGCTAAAGCAATATCAAAAGCACAACTAGTTGTCACTAATGGATTACAGTTTGAAGGTTGGATGCCGCGTTTAATTGAAGCAGCTAACTACCAAGGCGTGCAAGTTGTTGCAGCTAACGGTATCGATGAACTAAGTACAAAAGAAGAACATGATCATCATGACGACGAACATGAACATCATGACGACGAACATGAACATCATGACGACGAACATGAACATCATGACGACGAGCATGAACATCATGACGACGAACATGAACATCATGACGACGAACATGCGCATCATGACCATGGGGATATTGACCCTCATGCGTGGCACAGCATAAAAAATGTGAAAGTTTATGTTCACAATATCGCAAAAGGCTTGATTCAAGTAGACCCTAAAAATACAGATGACTATCAACAAAATGCGAAAGATTACATTCAAAAGTTAGATAAGTTAGAGTTAAAACTAAACGCCCAGCTTGCGCAGATACCAGCATCACAACGTAAAGTTATCACTCCACACGATGCGTTTGGTTATTTCGCTCGTGATTTCAATGTCACCTTCTTGGCACCACAAGGTACCAGCACAGGTTCAGAAGCGAGCGCTGCAGATGTAGCCACGCTAATTAAACAAATTCGTCACGACAACGTAAATGCTGTATTTATGGAAAACATCGCCGATAATCGTCTAATTGAACAGATAAGTCGTGAAACAGGAGTGAAAGTTGGCGGTAAATTGTATTCAGATGCATTATCTAGCGCGGATGATCCCGCAGCAACATACTTACAAATGATGCAATATAATGTTGATACGATCGTGAATGCGTTACACAAGTAAAATATATATCTATACCCACACTCTATTTCAAGATGCTAGCTAAAGACTAGCGTGGATATAAAAAGCCCCCCAATAATTGGTTATCCAACTATTGGGGTCAATTAGGGATTTTATCATCAGGTTAAACAATTAAAACATCGGAGACATACCTACAGGTCTCGATTCAAGTAATAACATTCCCAATAATATTAATAACAAACCTCCAATAATCGGCACGATAAACTGAGTTATATTGAGTCCATTTTTTGGCCCATCATTACGCTTTCCAGTCGCTAAATAACGTCTTACAGCTTGCTTACCGGTAATGGTCATAATCGCAATCGTCGATGTGGTAAGCGCAGTACCTAACGCCATTACCACAGCACTGACAATACCAAGCCAATAAATATCAAGCATATTAGCAAATAACAGTACCATAACAGCACCCGTACAAGGACGAATACCAATGCTCAAAATAATAGCCAAATACTCTTTGAATGAAGAGGCATCGTTAATTAGCTCAGGCGCCACAACATGTTGATGCCCACAGCCACAATTATCATGATGTTCGTGATCAACAAGCAATGAACTTGCTGGTGCAGCATACTTAGTAGCTAATACCGACGGTGCAACTGGTGTTAATCGTTTAATCACCCTATCAGAGCCATTCGATATGCCTTGATTTTCTGAATTCTTGTGCTTTTTAATTACACGATACATCAAGACTAAATTACGAAAAATAATAACAATACCTAATAAAACAACAGTACAAAAACTTAATGGTATGAGTAGGTCTGCTTTCTGATTAACTTCACGCATCGATGCATCAAATAGCATTAATAATACAGATACTAGCCCCACAGCAACGAAGGCCTGCACAAGCGAAGACAGAAGCGTGATAATAAGGCTTAACTTCACTTTAGCTTCTTGTGTCGCAATATAAGTTGTCACGATCAATTTGCCATGACCAGGACCAACTGAGTGCAAAACACCATACATAAAACTAAGTCCGATCAGTGATAACCCAGCCATTAAACTTTCATTTTTAGCAGCGTGTAATAATTCACTCAACTCATTATTTATCTGTTTTTGCCACTGCATACCAGCGGTAATAAGTGTTGGCCAAACCTGCCAAAGCACATAACCTAAAGCAAAAAATAAAGAGATCATGCTAACGAAACGAAGCATCTGTAACAAAGGCGACTTATGTATATTTTCTTTAGCCATACGGCGATTCGAAACTAACGGTATCATTATTTATCCTTGTATAAAAGTAACGTTAAGGTTGGCAGTTGATAATGGCAGATTGAGTAAATAACTCGCCAATCGCATTATCTCTCTCAGCATCAACAGGTAATGACATAACATACGCAAGTTGTTCAGACGTAGGTGTCGCTTCAATAAGAGATAATTTGCAATATTGATTCAGTTCCGGTGAGAGCTGAACTGAATTTTTTGCAGGCCAACTCATATCAACATAATAACTTGGATCATAAATAAGTAACTTGAGTGATTTATCAGATAACACAAGGGGCTCTGCTAACGGTAGGTAAAACTGTAACGTCGCCTTTATTTTGTCTTGCACTAAAGTACCCTGTTTTGCTAGTGCATACTTAACTGGCTTCCCCCCTTCATAAAAATAAGTAAGGTAATGATTAGTTGTCATATTTGTCATAATCGAATCAGCGAGGTCCTGTAACGTCTGCGCTTTATTTTTAGCGGAGAGGTCCTCGCCATCTAACATGTAAGCAGAAGTCATTGCATCAAACTCCCATGTCATTAAAAATCCAGTGATCTGCTTTCCATCTCCTTGGATCTCTGTTTTCATATCAATCCACGAGTGTGGATGAGCAGTACTATTCATACTCATTAATGCACCAATGAGCATAGCTGTCACTTGCAATAAGCGCCCTATGTACTTTGGTTTTAATACATATAAAAACATCATTTCAACTCTCAAACAGTAAACGCCAAATAGTCGAAAACCATATTTCCATGCAAAAATAATGATTTTCAACATCCTGTCGTATGTTATAACATAACAATGTTGTTATAAAGAATGATTAGGCTTGATATCGTAAATTAGGGTAAAGAAAGAGACGTACTGTTATTCCAGCTAGCTTCTGTAGGGGAAACTAAATTAACGTATCTAACACGCTAAATGTTTGGAGCTTATCCAGATCAGGTAATGCGGCAAATAACTCTCTAATCTGCGAAACGCGTGTCATTGATTCAGCTTCTACATATACAATTAAATCGGTATCACCACACAAAGTATGCGCGCGAGTTATTTCACTAATCCCCTGTAAATACGGCGCAATTGACTTGGCATCGAAAGGTCTAAATGTCAGTTGAAAATAGACAACAACTTTTGTCCTATCATCACTGCTCACATCGATGGTATAACGTAGGATAACGCCCGAGTCTTTCAAGCGCTGGATCCGATCATTCACAGCTGTACGCGATAATCCTATATCCTCACCAATGCTGGCAATTGAACGTCGTGAATTAGCAACGAGTGCATCGATAATAGCTTGATCAAACTTATCCATAAGTAGCTCGTTTATATTTATAAAACAGCTACTTTACACTGCTTAATCGCTTTAACCAAGTTAAACCCGCGGCAGACAAAATCACCGTAATAGCGATATTTTGTCATATAAAAACGTTATTTTTCACATTGTGCATAAATACCTCTCTTAATTATCCTATTGGTTCATCAGCAAAAGGATTTAAGCCATGACACAATTAACCCCTCAACTGCGTTATTTACCGAATGCACAGCAACAAGCATTATGGCTAGAAAATGTATCCATTCAGCAGTTAGCGTCTCAAGTCACCACACCTTTCTACTGCTATTCGAAAGCTGCTCTACTTAATAATATCCATGCTTGTAAAGCCGCATTTGAACCAGAAAAAATCCATATTCACTACGCCATGAAAGCGAATAGCAATCTGTCATTATTACGCATTGTCGCAGAGCAGGGATTAGGTGTTGATATTGTCTCCATCGGCGAAATGCGACGGGCACTCAGTGCCGGATTCAAAGCTCAAGATATTGTCTTTTCAGGCGTAGGTAAAACAACCGCAGAGCTCACCGAAGCCGTTCTTGCAGGTGTCGGACAATTTAACCTTGAATCTAAAGAGGAGTTAGCGGTTTTAATCACAATTGCAGATAAATACCAACAGCAGGTTTCTACACTCATTCGCGTCAACCCTGAAGTCACTGTTGATACGCATAGGAACATCACCACCGGTGCTAAAGGCAATAAATTTGGTGTTAATTTTAGCGATGTATTACCTATGTTAGCAATAGCTGAACATTCGCCTTTCTTAAAAATAAATGGGCTGGCAATGCATATAGGTTCACAAATACACACCACACAGCCCTACTTAGACGCGATAGCCAAAATACAGATATTGATAAACGAGCTTAAAAGACAAGGTTATCGCCTAACCCAACTCGACCTCGGTGGTGGCTTTGGTATTCAATATAAAGACTACCAACGACTTACTCGCAATACAGAACAACAAGGACAAGATTATTTAGCATTTAGTGATTTTGCTAACGCGATAAAATCCGCCCTCGCTCGTTGGCAAGGAAGTATTAGCATTGAACCCGGGCGCTCATTAATGGCCGATATCGGTATTATGGTATGCGAAATAACGTATGTAAAAGAAAGCCGACCAACATCATTTGTCGTATTAGATGCGGCAATGAATGATTTAATGCGTCCAGCACTGTATCAAGTAACCCATGCATTAATACCCGTACAGTCACCTTATAGCTCATTGCTAACCAAATACGACGTAGTCGGCCCAATTTGTGAAAGTACAGATACATTTTCCAAATCGGCGTCGCTACCAACTGACTTAGCTGCTGGCGACTTAATGTGTTTCTTATACACAGGTGCATATTGCGCGGTAATGAGTAACAGTTATAACAGCCGCCCTATCGCCGCCGAAGTTTTAGTCGATGATGCTCAAGCGCATGTGATCAGACAAGCAATAACCCAAGATGACTTAATAGCATTTGAACAACCTTCAGCATTAAAACTGTTTTAAATCCCATGCTCTTCCGACCAATCTTTTAAGCGTTTTAAAATATCCAAGGCGGTACGACCGAATTCGGTGATCTCATAAGTTACCGCAATCGGTCTGTCACTAATCACTTTACGTATAACCAAACCTTGGCTCTCTAATTCCTTTAGACGTTGATCGACCATCTTCTTGCTCGCACCTCCTAACATACGAGATAAATCATTAAAACGTACAGGCTCATCTTGTAGATGCCAAAGTATCGACGCTTTCCATTTTCCACCTAGCATGCGCATACCACGTTCAACAGAACAAGGTTCCTCACAAGAGTTTATAACTTTTTTTTGGCCATTAGCCATTGTTTCTATTGTTGTTTTCATCACCAACCACAAGGTTACTAAAAGTATACTAGTTGCTTTTGTATCCCAGAGTATCAAAATATAGACTAAACGTACCAATTAAATTTTACTTATTCAGGAAATCCCCCTATGCCGACATTAATTTCTTACGATGCCCACACCCGTAATGCCTTAGGGTCAGTAGAGATAACCACTGCAGAACAAATTCCCGCATTAATTAGTGAATCGCAAAAAACTCAAAAAAAATGGGCAACGTTATCATTATCAGAACGACAAAAACTTGTGGTAAAAGCCTACCAGCGACTGGAACCTATGCAAAATAAACTGGCTACGCTTATCAGTAAAGAGATGGGAAAAGACTACCGTCGTGCCAGCTATGAAGCAGGTGGTATAATCCAAAGTGCCGCTTATTTTGCCAATGAAATTGCACAAGCGCTCACATCAGAGCGACTTGACCGTGGTACCGAGCTACAATATCGACCACTGGGTATTGTTGCGCTGATCTCTCCTTGGAACTATCCACTGGCGATGGCAAATAATTTGTTAATGCCAGCCTTAATTGCGGGCAACACTGTTATTTTGAAACCATCAGAAGAAACGCCATTAGTCGCAGAATTATTCGTTAATACACTCAATCAAGTATTACCAAAGGGCGTATTACAACTGGCTCACGGTGATAAAAAAACTGGCCAAGCACTTGTCGCCAGTAATATCAATATGGTTGCGTTTACTGGTTCAATGTCTGCGGGTAAACATATCATGGCTAATGCTGCTCCAGGGCTAAAACGCCTTGTGATGGAGCTCGGCGGTAATGATCCAATGATCGTTATGGCCAACACTAACATTGATGCAGCAGTGCAGTTTGCGGTTGCCAGTTCATTCGAGAACGCAGGACAAATGTGTACATCTACCGAACGCGTTTATGTTGATGCCCGTATTGCAGATGAATTTGAACATAAAGTAGTAGCGCTTGCTCGCCAATATCAGGTCGGCGCTTGGGATAACCCCCGCGTAAACATCGGTCCTCTCGTTAATCCAAAACAACATGAAAATGTCTTAGTTCAATTACAGGATGCAACAGCAAAGGGGGCTAAAATATTATTAGGTAGTGATGATCAACCACTGCCCTTCATCCAACCAACCGTCGTCACAGGCATTACGCCTGATATGCATTTAGAACAAGATGAAACATTTGGCCCTGTGGTCGCTATTAGCCACTTTGAACATATTGATGAAGCCATTATCCGTGCAAATGACAGCCGTTATGGCCTTGGTGCGGTTGTTTTTGGAGGCCAAGGGGCGAGTGCAGTAGCAGAACAACTTGAAGCAGGCATGATTGGTGTTAACCAAGGAGTCGGCGGTGGTAATGCGCCTTGGGTTGGTGCAAAACAAAGCGGTTTTGGCTTCCACGGTTCAGCCGCTGGTCATCGTCAATTTTCACAAGTACGAGTTATCAGCAAATAACACGCCCCCTATTTTTAAGAAAGGACTGATTTAATGATGACTGAATTTCCGAATACTGAAACCAAGCGCGCTAAAACCAAAAGCACTGACTTTTTTGTTACAGCCTACGAACCAGGGGCTGAACATCCCGCGCTAGCAACATGGGCGAGCAACAAAACAAATTTAGCGAGCCTATCGTCTGTTGAAGATAATAAAATCACACGACAAGAAGTGTCACAAGTACCTGGTGCTTTTCAGCTTCTTAACGTATTTTCGAAGGAAGAATGCCAACGCTTTATTCAAGTCAGTGAGTCCATGGGCTACTTACCCGATGCAGCTGTTTCATTACCACGTGATGTTCGCCATAACGACAGCCTAACCTGGGTAGTTGATGAACAAACTGACCGTATTATTTGGGAGAGAATTAAACACTTAATGTCTGATGAACAAGGTATATTCGGTAACAAATCGGCCGTTGGCATTAACGCTCGTTTTCGATTTTACCGTTATAGTAAAGGCGATTACTTTAAACCCCATTCGGATGGTTCTTGGCCAGGTAGCCGAGTTATTAATAATAAATTAATTGCTGATGCCTATGGTGACCGTTTTAGCCAGATGACATTTTTAATCTTGCTCACTGAGGATTTTGACGGCGGTGCAACACGATTTTTAGTCAATGCGAATAATTCAAGTCAACCAGCACGCCGTGGAGATCAGGTAACAGAAGTCGATATTCGCACACCCGCTGGCAGTGTCCTTTGTTTCCCTCATGGTATGCATCCTTTGCACTGTATTCACAGTTCAGAACCTATTTATAAAGGGGTCAAATACATAATCCGCACGGATGTATTATTTGAATTGTAATTGTATGTAATCAAGCTACAGATTTAAATTTGAAAACTAATCTCATTCCTGTATGGTGAAACACAATAAACTACCTGTTTACATTACGTTAAACAAACAATGTAAACAACACAATTTGTACTACATCAGGGAATAGTTATGAAAATGGTCAGCCAAAAAATGCGTAAATTATTATTAGTTATCGCGTTACCAGTATTAGCCTCGGGCTGTGCAGGTAATATCGAAAAACTTAATCCTGATACTGAGTTTGGCCCTGCGCCACAAGCGTATCAACAAACTATTAAAGATTACTTTGCACAAGAGTTGAATAATCCTGAAGTTGCTGAGTACGTGATTAGCGAACCGATGAAATTTTATCGTTCAAAACCATCACTTGCTGGTCTTGGTGGTGGTATCAAGTGGCATGCTTGGGTAGCTGAAGTTGGTATTCCAGGCAAAGCAATATACAAATTCCTATCGGGAAGCGATAACGATCTTATCCATTATTATGTTCGTTTTGACGGTAACGATATTGAAACTGTATATGAAGGCAATGGTTATGCATCATTGAAAAATGAAACAGGCTTTACTGTTGGTGAATACGCTACAATTGACAACATTACAATTACGGCAGAAACAGCGCAAGTAATTGCCGAAGACAAAGCAGCAGAAGATGCAGAACTGATCCACAGCTTTGAATCAATCCGTGAATTAAATAAATTATATAAAGAAGGTATTATTACCGAAGAAGAATATAGCCTAAAGAAGAAAGCTATATTAAAAATCTAATCTATTCTTTAGCTGATTAATGGTAAAGCATTGAAGAACAATTAAACTATTGTTTTTCAATGTTTAATAATATCCTCTCGATATTAACCCTAGCTGACATGGCGACAGCTGAATAACTGACAGTTGTATTTAGATAGAATAGAAAAGCCATGAGATAAGAAATTTGAACATCAATAAATTTATGGTCTGAGTTCACTTAACCTTATGAACTCAGACCATTAGCCTAAAGCCAATTGTCATTATTTTAAATAGTATAAAAAAATCAAGCCGCTAGCGGAGGTTGTACGGCCAATAATCCTTTTATTTTGCGTATTACTTTTCGGCCTCGAGATTGCTTCTTCAAATGTGATTTGTTATCGGCAACCGATTTACTTAAAACATCAGAGCTACGCATAATCCCCTCCTCCGCTTTCTCCATTCCTTCTTCAGTATTCATCTCGACCGAACGCATATAAGCATCATCAAGTTTGGCTCCTCGAGATAGCTCATCATGATAAATGCCGTTAGTAAAATTAGCATCTACCGGAAGTCGCCACAGCTCTTCAGCCATTTTTATATAGTCACTTTCTAAAGAATTTAATGACTGGATCGCATGCTCATTACAGCGTGTAATCGCCACAGTATTTAAATTTCTATCTAATTTTTCATTCTTACGTCTCTGGTATTTTTGGGTTGTCAGGTGATGAGCAAAACCGTCCCACAGGATCACCTTAAGGGCTACAGGATTGACTGTTGCACCTAACGAAGTTGAAGCCCCAATCCCAGCGGTCGCACCTGATGAAACTTTGAACTTAACATCACCAGAGGTTCGAATTGATGCTTGAATTTCAGCGGTTATACCAATACCAGCCGATACAGAAGCAGAAGCACTCACTGATGCGGCATTGATACCTCGAGCTTTAAACGTAATACTACTAGATCCCGTTGCTTTCAATCCCGCAAATGCACTTGCTCCTAGCTTGCCAACAATGATTTCTTTTTTACCATAAATATTATTTGAATTCACACGTAGGGAAGCAGAAGCCTTAACCTCCGCTCCAACAAACAGCTCAGCTTCATTGGTCATTGCCATGATTTGGCCTACGGTAAGCACATGTGTAACAGTAACTTTTGCCCCCATCATAGCAGCGAGTTCTGCATTCACCCCTAAATCAATACCAGGTATCAATTGCATAGGATCAGAAAGACCACTCTTGATAGTAGTCTTTTTTTCTTCATCTATTTTGGCATTCGCACTTGCGTAACTCACGTTATTTATCTTAGCGTTGTAATTTATTTTTGCCTTAAAGTTACTACCAACTAATGCATTGGCTGTTACTTTATTTTGCATTATATTTGCAAAATCCCACTCTTTAGTTACTTCAACTTTTAAACCAGCAAAAAGCTCAGCACTTGCATCGGCGGAGGCTGATAAACTACGACTATTTGCCTCTGCACTAATTTTAGAGGTCGCAGTTGCCTTAAATACACTCTCGCGACATTTATAGTCATTCAGTATTTTCCATACCTGTTCATTGAACTGACTTCGCTGATTATAAGCTTTTTCCAAAGATGATATTTGCGCTTCAAGGATCTTAACCTGTAAACGACCTAATTCGCCTTGGGTAATAATATTAGATTTCATCATTTCAGCTAGACGTTGCTTCTGAAAAATAAAATTAAAAAAGGTTCGATTAATACATTTATCCCGAATAGCCTCATGCGGTGTTCTACTCGGTCGAACAACTTTAACTTGTTCTGGAAAATGACGAACAACAGAAGAAACAAGACATTGCCAAGTAGGATCTTCAGTAATAGCTGCTACACCATATTCATATGCAGTACTATTATTTTTGTGGTGTCGGTACTTCATATCTTCAAGTAACGAATAAACACCATCAATCCCTCTTTGTAGAGCAGGACGAGCCCTAACTGCATTTTTTTTTCCACACGATTTTTGCAATCGGTCTAACCATTTATCAAATGCCCCCGAACATACACCGACCTTACCTAAGTTTTGTTTAATAAAACCCAGATCTAATTCTAAGTGGAGTTGACTTTGGAGTGACATACTAGCGATTCCTATTATAATAAATTCGTAAAGGCATCCACTCTAAGATCATAATTATAATCTTTAAAGTTAACCAAGAAGTAAACATAGCACATTGAACATAACCTTACAATTCAATTGATTTAAGCATTATTTACAATAACTTGCGATATTACCCATATAAAAATAAAGTAGATAATTCATTACAAGTTAAATCAGTATTCTTCCCCACCTTGTAATAAATCACTCTTTATTAACCAAGAACAATTAGGTCCAAAATTGTAGATATCGCATGGGAAAACAACACAACCGTTATGCTGTCGATACTAAGCCGTGTTACGTCGCGACTATCGAGAGTGCCAGCATAATAAAATACGTCTAAATTGAGATTAACACCCCTAGTTTAGAAACCTACCGCTTGTTATACCTTATGTACATACGCCTTCATACACTAAAAAGTGTACTTTATTATTAGATAAGTCAGTATGTTCTGAACAGCGGATATAATCGGACTCACCATAAATTGATTTAATTTTATTTGGACAGCTAGCCTCTTTAGCTTTGATGTACTGCTGTTCACTTATTTGTAGCTGACCAGAAGTAGAAATTTGTAACGCAGTCTTCCCCCACCTTACATATATGTTTAAGCCTGATATAGCATAGACATATGAATCTACAGGCATAGACCATAGGTTTAAAATGTTACCTTCTTGGTCTATTTCGTAGACCTTCTCTGACCCTTGAATATAGTTCTTCGAACTTGCCGGAGGTAAATGGTCAACATTTTGTGTTTGAACCCAACCGCATGGTCCGTCGTGGTAGCCGGCTTTATGCCAAGACTCTATTGGCATATCAGTAGTTATATTAGGAGCATCTTTCTCGCTAACCCACAGTATAACTTCAATAGCACTTGCATTGATTGACAGCAAAACGAGTAAGATACTAGACAGTTTCTTCATATTTCCTTCTTGCGTAAAATTCCTCATCAGCTGTGCTCTTGCCATTCTGAACGCAACACACCATATTTGACTGAATCATAATATTTTCTTTAGCAATAGCGAACTTTACGTAACCTAGCTTCTTGATGAAAGCCTAATTTTAGTGCTAACGATATCATGTGGGGTTACTCGACCAAGTTGTCATACCAATACGCTCAATCTCTTTGGCCTGGAACAAATGAGAAACCCAGATAGTAATAGCCAATGCTGCAATGCCCTCCCCCAAGAACTAGGGATCATAAATTACGATACCGATTTCAAACCAGCGAGTATCTTCACATTCCCAGTAGTGATAAAACTTTAATCCCACTATCACCAATTAATTGATATATGATTAATATCACTTAATATTGCGAGTAAATCCCCTCCTTCCCGAGCAAAAAACAACATGGTTTTAATCTCTTTTTTACAGGATTTAAACTTTGATAAGTGCTGTTTCTCTTTCAGATATTTGATCAAAATATCATTGCGCTCATGATAAGGTGTAAATCCATCCTTATATTGAATTTTCATAAAGGTATGTAACATTGCGTGACAAGTTATTTCCTTTAACGCTTCATCATACAGCTTGTCTTGATTCATTATATATTTTTCCATTTCCCACTTTCTTTGGTGGCTAATGGTTCACCAGCAACATCTGAAATAACGATAGTGTAAGTCATATTTGGAGCAGCACTAGTTGCACTTGATTTAGCAGCAATAAGATTACGCATAAATACGGTTTCAGTAATCAGTAGTTCATTACCTTCATTAAGGTAAGTAATTAGATAAGCAGCCATAAATTATTAGAACTCTCTTTAAGTTATTTTACACATTAAAATATAACGTTTCTCGCGGTGTCAAGAATCGTCATCATTCTCGAATATTGTTACAACAGAAGAAACGTTATCAACCTAATTCTAAAAATGATAACTAGTGCCTATATAAAAATTATTCATCTTCACGGTGGAGCTTTTACCGTACTGGTAACCTAAATTAACACCTATCCCAGAATTTAATAGCATTTCCCAGCCTAGCTGTAGATCCGCTCCGATCTCATGATCGGATTGGTCTACTTTATTTAGGGTATAGTCGACTTGATAAAAACTAGCTCCCAATTTAGTATAAATAACATTAGAACTATTTAAAGGGTATTGACCATATAGTGATAATCGAGGGCCAGAAAAAGACGCATCCTTGATTTCAGACAACTCTCCGACAAAAGCACTAACTATCCCTCCTGTACTACCAATATAACCAGCATCAACACCTATATTTTTAGTAGCCATTCGTCGATAATATAAATCAAAGGTAAAGCTATCACCGTCATTAGCTGTATTCTTTTTAAAATTAAATTCCTGCGTACCATAACCGAGCGTCCCACCAATAATATTTTCATCTGCATTAGCCATAGAAGCAATCGTAATCAGGGAAACCAAACCGTAAATAAGTTTTTTCATAACGCCTTACCCTTTAAGAATAATAAATATGTATGAATAGAAATTCATGTAAAAAAAGCTATGAGAGCACTATTCAATCTAAATATTAAACATGGCTCAGTAATAGCGTAGGTACCAGAATTTTTGATAAAGTAGGTAGTTATAATCAAATAAAAAACCAACAGTTAAAATACCCAATAATTTAGAGCAGCCAATCCAACAAAAATTAATCTGCTTTCTAGCTAATGACATTTAGATGATAATAAATCTCATTTAGATTTACAGTACTAAAAAGTAAAAAAATACAAGAAAGCAGCCGTTTGAATAGGACAACAACCATCTCGAATTGTCTGTTAACAAAGGCTAAAACTTAGTTTCTATAAATACCTAAGTTAATGACAAGGCTTAATTTAGTGAGTAATTGCGAAGAGTCATAGTTATAAAAAAACAACGAATAAACAATTATAAGTCGACGTCAAGTTGTAGATGCAATCCAATATAGAGTGATTACTAGAAGTTTAAGACAGAGTGATACCGAGAGTTGGATTAAATAGATTTCATGGATGAAGTATAGCCAGTAATACTGATTTATATCTACCAACATAACAGGCTATACACTCACTTAATCAGATCATTAAATTGTTCGATAAAATAGTGGTATAAACCCAATAAAAATAGGGTTAACCCAAAAATTAAATTTCACGTCAAAACCTCATTAAAATCAGTAATTACCAAATCTGCTCTTCATAAGAATCAGTAATTACCAAATCTGGTTCTTCATAAGAATCAGTGATTACCAAGTCTGGGTCTTCATAAGAATCAGTAACTACCGAGTCTGGGTCTTCATAAGAATCAGTAATTACCAAGTCTGGGTCTTCATAAGAATCAGTAATTACCAAATCTGGTTCTTCATAAGAATCAATAATTATCAGGTCTGGTTCTCCAGAATCATAACTAACTACAGAACAACCTGATAATGATAACAACAATAATGGAACTAAAATATTACGCATACCAACAAACCCCTTAAGAAAACAACAATATTTTATAGTAATAAATTCGAATAAAAATAACAACCTACTACTACCTAGCCTCCCTATAGCACAGTAAAGTAATTATAATTACATTGATACTATATTTATCTTTTTCGACAATTACAAAAATTGTATAGTACAAGATTCAGAGGGAAAAGACTTACCATTTGAGGGGATAGTAAATTAAAAATAAAGTGAAAAAAGACGTTCACAAAAAAAGAATAGAATTTCGAAGTTTCCGTAAGGGGACACAAGTAATTAGACTTTAAATTCATAAGAATAACAACGTCTGGAACGTCAAGACCAGAGTTTGACGTTCACTACATTCTATACTTTTCTACCAGTGCAGAAAGTATAGAGGCCGTCTCAGTATCTATGTTCCCGCGACAATCCTCAGGTCTGAAATGAAGCTGGAATGCCCGCACTATATTTCTAAACTCTTTCTCACTAGATATGACGGAAGTATCATACCCATAGACCTTCAGCATACTAATTATCTTATCCTGATTAGGGAGCTTATAAGTATACTCACCTAAGTAACGATCTACGGTTTCCTTGTCATACCAAGCCCCGATACCTTCTTCGTATAAATCCTTCCAAGGAAAAGAGGAACCTGGGTCACTTTTTCTTCCAGGGGCAATATCACTATGCCCCACAATATGAGTCGGGTCTATATCAGGGTATCTTTGAAGTATATTCTTGAGTAGAGACTTAACAGCTTCTATCTGATCTGTGGAATATTGTGGAAAAATGAACTTCCCATTACTATAAGATGCTTGATTAACAATCTCAATACCGATAGAAGTATCATTAAGATTACTTCTCCCCATCCAAGAGCTTTTCCCCGCATGCCATGCTCTTTCAGCTTCATCAACTAGGTTAAATACCCTCATATCACTAAAGCCAGCATTACAGTAGGTTTTGTCAGTCTTATCAGGTATAAGATAATGGGAGCTAACACTATCTCCAGTCAGACTTTTTACCGAAGCTGAGAAATTTGCAGCTGTGTAGTGAAGAACAACAAACCGAACACGACGATTGAAGGATTTTGTTGCTCGGTACGAATTATAGTCGATCAGCATAAATATCTTCCTTATCCATAGAACTCTGGTGCAAGCTGCACGGCAAACACTTTAGAAGCGGTGAACTTAAATGTAACTCAATTATCAAAATATAAGCTCACCGTTACCAATACGAAAGGCAAACGTAACAGAATGGTACCCATCTCAAAAAGCTATACGACGAAATACACACTGATGCTACTGGTCCATAATTCTCCTGCACTTATAATGACATTAGAGATAGGATAAATGAATTGCTAAGGGAACAAGAAACCCACATATTGTGGCAATATATGGGCTCTGCATTTTCACCATTAACTAAGCTGCTATTGAGCGTATACTTTTACATCTTGCGGCACTGAAATATAACCTTGATATCCCTCTGCACGTAACGGTTTTATTCTTTCAAGTTGCTGACGATTTTCTATCGCGGTAATAATCACATCAATATTTAATCCTTTACCAATATTGATCAACGCACGACATAATTCATTGTTCTGCTGATTATTACTATAAATAGATAACGATTGATCTAATTTCACATAATCAGGTTTCAATTGCTGTAAATAACTTAATGACCCCATTTGACGACCGCATTGATCAATACCAAAATTAGCCCCGTATCGACGAACAATCCCCGCTAATTGCGAACTTTCGTGAGGATTATTACTCGCGGCTGACTCGGTTATTTCAAAATAAATTTGGTCTGCGGATAACGTATTTTGTAAAAAATGCGCTAACCAAGAATGAAACGTCGGATCGAGCAAACTATCCTGAGTTAAATTAACTGCCACAGGTTCTTTATTTAGAGCAAGTATATTTTGCGAAATTAAGCTTTCTAATAAACAGCGATCAAGTTGACTGCCTAACGATAATAGCTCAACATACGGCATAAATTGCCCTGCTTTAACCTGTTGACCATCAATATTCAAGCGGCAATAAAGTTCTCGCTGCAATACTTCACCACTATCCATCTGTAAGATAGGCTGCCATTGAAATACAAACTGGTTATGACTAATTGCCGTTAATAGACGTTGGCGCCACTCTTCTCGGTTAAATTCATGTTGGCAATGGCTATCAAACCAGCTACTCATCTTATTATCGGTAAGTGCTTGTTGCAATGCATTATCCGCTTGAGCGAGTAATTCAGAAGGAGAAATCTCATCATTTCGTTCCGTTACCCCTATCGCGAAGTCACGATTAGGCATGCAACCAGCTTTAAACATCTCTTGATTAATTAAACGAATAAGCGCTTGTAAATAAGACGCTATTTGCTGATGATCACCTTTAGTAATTAAAAACGCAAATTCTGTATTTGAAATACGAGCAATAACACATTCAGCAACACCGGGTAATTGTTCTGTCATACGTAATGCGAGCACTCGAATACTTTCATCACGGACTTGATAACCATATTTACTGTGTACTTCATTCAGCCAGTCTAATTTGGCTAGCAACAAGCCGCCATAACTTGGGTCTGTTAACCAACTTGTGATTTGCCCTGTTAAATACTGTCTATTTGGTAAGTTCGATACCGCATCAACAAGATTGTCATGCTTTAAACTATCGACTTCGTCATCCAGAGTTTGAAATACTTGTTTAAGCTGTCCCGACATCGAGTTTATTGCTGTTACTACCAATCGTAACTCTGCAGTAGCAGGTAAGTCCATATCAGGGTTAAATACCCGCTGTGATATATCACTAGCATGGCTAGCAATATCATGTAACGGCTTAAGTAAATATTTAAGATGAAAATGTAATACAAAAATAGATATCAAAAATAAAAGAGAGATAATCAATAACGTATTATTCATTACCCGCCACAATTCACGATAACCTAATCCAGGATGCGCTTCTATTTTTAATTTTGCGAGTTGTAACCAACCCGATTGAATTAAACTTTCTTTGGTTTGAACCTCAAATAATCCAAGATCAATGAACCACTGTGGTACCCCTTCAACGACAATTGGATTTTCCCATGATTGCTGCTTTTGATCGGCAAGCCAAGTTAAATTAACCTTACGATAAAAACCACCCTCAAAAATGACATTTACCAAAGTCTCAACCGCAGCGATATCGCCCGTTTGTAAATGTGGTTTTAACATCAAACTTAATGATGTAGTCGTATTATTAAGTTCAGACTCCATCTGATTAGCCATGAAATCACGTGTTTCTGTAAATTGAAAATACACCAGACTCGACATTACTAAGACAAATAAACCAAATAATAATGAATAGATCTGTTTAAACAAGGTCATTAATTTTACTCCAAACTCAGCTTAGGTTTCATCATACTGGACACACCCATTCGCTGATTTAAATTACTCCAACGCTTTAATCGCTGTGATTTACCGGCCAAAATTCCTTGGCCCTTTTCTTTGTTCAACCATAATTGCTTACCGTTAAAACTGTATACAGGTAATAAATCATTGCGTTGATCTGCAGGCTTTATTTCGCCATCAATATTATCCAAAATTAATGGGATGGAGCCAGGTGTAGGATAATAAGCGACAACCATATGGTATTGATTTAGAGTCAATGACTTCACCATAGTGATACGCATTTTTTCATCTTCAATACCTACCTCTAATAAGCTAAAATATTTCGCAATAGCAAAATCCTCACAATCCCCACCATTAGCACCGATAAACTCCAATGGAGTAGCCCAATAATTTTCTTTTCCCCAAAGCTTAATATCATCAATAAATATCAACTGATTAAAAAAACCATTGACCTTATTCAGTTTATCTTCCAATGGAAGCGCCCTGCTTGATGCCATAATCTGTAGCCAAGTACGCCCTCTGAGAGCAGCTCTTTCACCATAATTTTTATCTAACGCAATAATAATGCCTTGATCGTTTAAGCGGGCAGTTGGATTTGCAGATAACTCCCATAACCAACTAGAGAAAAATAAAAATATAACGACTACACACTTATGACTCACTTTATTTGGCACTACACTAACCTGTAACAATATGACTATGAATAGATATAAGCATTATTTATCAACACTGTAAATATTCCATTTCATATCTTTAGTCGTGCTTTCACTCGTAAGCTCAGCCACAATACGTCTATTTTTGGCATGTGCGCTTTTCGTATTACCATCATCGAGTATCCGCTCAAAGCCATAGCCAACCGCAGACACTCTGGATGTCGCAATACCAAAATTATTCACCAAAATGTTCATCACAGCTTGTGCACGCTCTTGAGATAAACGCATATTTAATGATTTACTGCCTAATTTACTCGTGTGTCCTTCAATAACAACTTCAGTATCAAGGTGTTTTTTCATAAAATTGGCTAACGCTTCAATATCACCAAAATATCGTTTACTCACGACTGCCGAATTACTGGCAAAGTTAACTTTTAGCTCTTGCCTCACTTTATTAATAATATCAGCACCACAACCATAATTATCCACTTTAGAACCAGCAAAAGAAGCAGGGCATTTTTCTCTACTTGTGATAACACCATCGTTATCAGCGTCACTCAAATCCTGCAGTTGAATCTGTGTATTATCTGCCATATCAACAATAGGTGTCGTACATGCCATTAATAAAAATGACGAAATCAAAACAATAATATATTTCATTACTTAACGCCTCCAGCATATTCATCTTCACCCATCCAAATATCAGGTCTGGTTACCCGTAATGAATCTAATAATTGCCCTGTCGCATTTAATAAACGATAACGTGCAATTATTTCACTAAATTCTGCATCAACAAATTCTTTACGAGCTTGAAATAATTCATTTTCAGTATCAAGTAAGTCCAATAGGCTACGTTGGCCTAATTTGAATTGCTGTTCATAAGCGGCTTGTGAATCTTTCGATGCCACAACATGCGCTTGTATATAATATTTTTGTTCGTTTAATAGTTCATATGCATTCCAGGCTAAGTTATACCCTTCCGTCACCTGACGATGTGCAGTTTTATTTAGCTCACTTGCTTCTGTAATTTTATAAGCCATTTCCCGTGCGTACGCTTTATCACGTCCCCCAGAATATAAGTTATAAGAAAAGCGAACCATGGCGACTACGTCATTGTTATGACCGCCAACACCCGATGTGCCATTATGCCCATCTTCACCATCAAGATCGTTATTAAAATTAGCATCAACCTCAAACGTCACTTTCGGATAGTAATTTGAATTTGCTGCATCATATTGATAATGAGCAGCAGTAATATCATTAGTCGATGATTTAATGATTGGATGATTAGCTAATGCTTGGTCTAAACCAATGAGTCTATCTGCAGGTAATAAATCAGCGTCAGGTACCGGTACGATAAGGTTATCAGCGCGTTGCTCTGTCACACGGTAAAATTGTGCTTCTGCATCAAGGTAATTATTCTTTGCTGAAATAACATTAGATTGTGCTCGAGCCAAGCGACCTGTAATTTGAGAAAGATCAGCAATACTGCCTAACCCAGAATCTGTCCGTTGTTTTATTTGGCTATAAATGGTCTTATGCGTTGTTAAATTCTTTTCAGACAACACCAAGATCTGCTTTGTTTTTAATAAGTTAGTGTACACCTTCGTTACTTCTAGCGCTACGTCTTCCGCAGTACTGAATAACCGCCATTGCTCAGCACTCGTTTCATGAATTGTACGACTCACATCGCTTGATGTTTGAAAACCACTAAACAAACTTTGCTTTAAACTAATACCGAATTCACCACGGCGTAATTCTTCAGTGTTATCGTGATCATTGACATCACTCTTTCTCGTCCCCGGGCTGTTAGTATATTCATAGCCATAACCCCCAGTGACATCAATACTCGGTAAATGCCCAGATGAAGCTTGCTTAACCTGTTCTTCACGTACTTTAAATTTACTAAAAGCAATGCGGATCTCAGGGTGACTACTTAGCGTCAGCGCAACAGCCTGCTCTAACGATTGTGCATTTACCATCGTAGGGAAAACTATAGCTGAACACATTATCGCAGAATAAAGGAAACCCTTACAGCCTCTTTGTTCCGAGTGAAAATTAGTGGGGTTCATGTTATCTCCATTTTTATTATATCTTTTAAATAGCAATTTATAACTCCCTAAGTGCCATTGCTTTAGCCCTTAAAACAGGATTTAATATATATTCTAATACCGTACGTTTACCTATCATCACATCAACAGATGTCATCATTCCGGGAATTATTGGCATATCGTGATTCCCCTGAATATCAGAAATTTTAGTACGGACACGAATAATATAAAAACTATTACCGTCTTCATCCTGAGTTGTATCCGCACTTATGTGCTCAACAA
Organism: Moritella viscosa; assembly: GCF_900120065.1. Classification (NCBI taxonomy): domain Bacteria; kingdom Pseudomonadati; phylum Pseudomonadota; class Gammaproteobacteria; order Alteromonadales; family Moritellaceae; genus Moritella; species Moritella viscosa. The sequence goes on along the minus strand of NZ_FPLG01000101.1, from coordinate 8,035 downwards.
CCCCTTTTAACCCTCCATAACGAGTAAAATCATATGCAGTGATTTTCACCACTGCCGGTAAGCCTAGATGAATAAAAGCAATATCTTTCGGTTTTATTTTGGCTTCAATCAGTAATTTATCTTCAGTTGGTACAATCTCTAATAACACTTGGCCCGGCTGTACAACGCCACCCATGGTGGTGATATGCAAGGTTTTGATAGTACCAACTACAGGTGAAATGATTAGTGCTTTTTCTACCTTGTCTTTAACCCCAACTTGCGCCTCGGTAATACGTGAAAACTGATCTTGTAATTCATTTAACTGTTCTCGTGCATCTGCACGATAATTAAGTACCGCTTCACGACGCTTTAACACCGCTTCTGCCATCGCCGCTTTTAATTTCGGTACTAATAAACGAATAGAATTCAACTCACCTTTAATACTGTTAACACTCCGCTCTAATTTTAATAATTCCACTTCCGGTACTATGTTCTTTTCCGCTAAAGGTCGCGTCAATTCAATTTCCCGCAAAGCCAATTTATAACTGATTTCCAAGGTTTTTATTTTTGACTTTAATTCCCTGCTTTCTTCATGACGCTGTTGAATTTGCTGGCCCTGAATCGCAACCTGATTACTAAGACTATCTAACCCCGTCTGATATTCATCTTGTTGACGTTCGACAAGATGGGGTAAATTCTGATTTAAATCATCAGGAAATATCAAGGTTTTTTTGGCTATCTTAATTTGTAATTTCCAGTCTGGAACATCGGCAACCAAGATACTCGCTAACTCACTGCGCAAACGAATAATATCCGCCCGCAAGCTATCAACTTCTTGACGTTGTTCTGCTAGGTCTGCTCGAAAACGTGTATCATCGATTCTCGCAAGCGGCTGGTCTTTACGTACTACCATACCCTCAGTTACATATAGCTGTTGTAAAATACCACCATCTAAACTCTGAATAATCTGGATCTGCGAAGAAGGTACGACCTTACCCATCCCCGTTGCCACTCGGTCTAATTTTGCAAAGTAAGCCCAAATAATAAAGCTAAGTACAAATGCAGCCAATGCCCAAATAGTTAATCTGTGAACTTGAGGTGTTTGCGCTAACATAGCGCCGTACACATCATCGGCCATCTCTAAGTCTTTTTTACTTATCTTCATTGCACAGATCCCGGTGTCAGCAGCCCATTTTTCAACTTATTTAAAACAACCTCTTTACTGCCATCAGCAACCAAATGACCTTTATCTAATACTATAATCCGATCAACTAAGTGCAACAATTGCATTTTGTGAGTTATCAATACTAACGTGCGATCTTGCGCGATGACTTTCATAGATTGCAAGAATTGCTTTTCTGCCCGAGCATCCAAACTTGCAGTTGGCTCATCAAGTAATAATATTTGTGGTTCATTTAAGATCGCGCGCGCTAAGGCAATAGATTGACGTTGACCGCGAGATAATGCTTTACCGCCTTCTCCAACTTGCTGATCTAAGCCCTGTGAATCAAGATCTGTAAATATATTTACCCCAGATAATTGTACCGCGCGAATAAGCTGATATTCAGTTACTTGTTTAGCTCCAAACAAAATATTTTCGCGAATAGTACCGTGAAACAAGGTTATATCCTGTGGTAAATAGCCAAAGTTACGGCGTAAATCACTTGGGTGGATCTGCTTATGATTCATGCCATCATAGTGCAGGCTACCCATAGTCGGCTGGTATAAACCTAACAAGAGTTTCGCGAGGGTACTTTTCCCTGAGCCATTACGACCAATCACAGCGACTTTTTCCCCTGGTTTAATTGCTAAAGACAGCGGATATAAACTCGGTTTATCAATGTCAGGATAACTAAAACCAAGCTGTTCTAAAGTAATATTACCTTCAAGTTTACGACGACTAATCAAATGCGCTTTGTCTTCAAATTCATCTTCTTGCGCCATGATCGCATCAAGTTGACGCATGGCACTCATGGTTTGATTTGAGCGAGTCATTAATGAGGCTATTTTTGCCATCGGCGCTATTGCACGGCTCGATAACATAACCGCAGCAATAATAGCCCCCATCGAAATAGTATTATCCGCAACTCGATAAACGCCTAAGACCACCACACCGATTACCGACACTTGCACAATAAAACTTGCAATATTAGACACGGAATTAGTTAATACTTTAGATTTAAGCTGCCAGCTAGAGATATGACCAAGCATCTGCTGCCAGCTATTTTGCACCACACCTTCCGCGCCGTTAGCTTTAATCAGTTCTAAAACCGATAAACTTTCAATTAAATGGCCGTGCCGCAGGCTAGAAAATTTATTACTTTCTTCGATAGCATGACGTAAACGCGGCTGAATAAGCAAGGTATAACCTATGATTAATAAAGTTGCGACAACAGAAAATATCACGAGGTCTCCAGCAACAAGCCAGATAATAAACATGAATAACAGCGCAAATGGCAGGTCAACTAAGGCCGTTATCGTCGCCGAAGATAAAAACTCCCGCACACTATCAAATTCACTGAGCTGTTTGGCCATGCCTCCGACACTGGCGGCGCGTTTTTCTAACGGCATACCAATCACTTTAGCAAACAATTTAGCTGAGGTTTGTAAATCAATTTTCTTACCTGCGACATCAATAAGGTAACCACGTAATTGCTTCATAATAAAGTCAAATATGTAAGCAATGGTCGCACCAATCGCTAATACCCAAAGTGATTCAAAAGCTAAATTGGGTACCACTTTGTCGTACACATTCATCACAAATAACGGAGATGCTAACGCAAATAAATTAACCAAAATAGACGCGATAATAACATCACGATAAATCGGCGCAGCAGACGTTATTGTTTCCCATAACCAGTGTTTTTTAGTTTCATGTAGGTGTACATCAAAATCACGGTCACCATGATATTGCTGCTTGATCAAAAACAGATAACCAACATAGATAGCTTCTAGTTCAGCGATCGTTAATGATATTTCACCGCCAGTTTCAGGCATTGAGATAATTGCTTTGTCTTGACTAAAATCCAGTTCCTGCAATACGCAGGCTTTTTGATCTTTTAATAACAAAATACACGGTAATAGCATACCCGGTAATTCATTCAGACCTTTTTGACTGAGTTTAGCACTCAGGCCCGCACGCCCAGCCGCTTGTGGCATTAACTCGGGAGTAAGATTCGCTCCCGATATAGACAAGCCTGCTGTGAGCGCGTCAGCGGAACAAGGATTGCCAAAGTGCTCAGTGAGCAAAATTAAGCAATCCAGTAGTGCATCCTCAGTAACATGCAAAGAAGATTTGATTGTCCACTGTGTCTTATTTTCAGTTTTACTAGAGTCCACGTGTAATATTTCCCTCAAATTCCTTTAATAAACAAACCAGTTGATTTAGAAGATCAATGGATCTGCAACATCATCTAGTATGCTATTAATACCACTAGGACTGCTAATATCCACATTTGTATAAGCGTCTCTAAGATCTACGTCATCCAAAATAATCACTTGGCTGACTGCAGAACCTGCACCATCAGTGTGAATATTTATCGTTGTTGTAACGGTACCACCCGTTGCAGTAGCAAAACTAAAGTCAAGGTAATCATTAAGCTCTCCGCTATTTACACTTTGTAATAAATCACTAAGATCAAGCTTATCTTCATTTATATTAAAGTCGGTAATATGGTCAATGGCTGGTGCTTGCTCAGTTCCCTGATCACCATCCAACCAAACTGCGGTATCAATACCTGAGCCACCCGTTAATATGTCATTACCCGTACCACCAATTAATATATCATCATCAGCGCCACCGCTTAACGTATCTCCGCCATCTTGGCCCATTAATAAGTCATCGCCAGTACCACCATTGAGGATATCGACACCAGCACCAGCAACTAAGGAGTCATCACCCGCATTACCAATAAGCGTATCCGCATTATCGCCACCAAGCAGGATTTCATCAAATTCACCACCAGTGATAGTTGCACCACTGACTTTTTCAAATGTCACTTCAGCTTGATCATTTGCACCGCTATTATTTAATGTATAGTCGAAACTTACGTCATTGATGTTACTATCTGAAGCAACTGTAACCTGAACAGTCTCAAGCGGCGCACCATTACCAATAACCGTTGCATTTGTCTCATCACTGATAGATGAGATTTCAGCTGATGCCCCTTTGGTGTCGTTGTGCATTAATGCCAACGTAGGGATCTCTAATGTTGTAAAACCATTTTGGTTCGTTAGGATTAGATCTCGGTTAGCGTCAAGATTTGCTTGATATTCCAAATTGATCGTCATATTAAGCTGTTTACTATCACCATCGTTATCGACAATAGTGATTTGAAAAATATCTTGTTCACCAGTAATGCTTTTATCTAATTCAACGTTGTAGCTGTAATTTAAGGTGGCTAAATCTAAGGTCAGAGTTCCGCCTTTCACTGTTACAACTGATATTTCCGAGTTTGCATCACCTGGTTGATAAGTATAAGTCACACCATCGATAGTAATTGTTGATATATAGCCACCATCAGCACCTAAAGCAGCGCCTGCATTTCCACTTGCAGCCAGTAATGAAACGTTACCACTAAGAATACCGCTATCAATCGTACTTAATAAAGTATCAGATAGCTCTGCAGCTGATGATATTTTGATAGTATTTGGTTCACTCTCCCCGCTATCATTCGAATTCGGATAACCAATAGGATTTAATTCACTTAATGAAGTGTTAGCACCAATACCAATCGAAAATGAAGTGTCGATATTACTATTATCGAGGAAACCTTCCCAAGTTGCTTGCTCTGTAGTGTTAATGCCATGACTACCCGATGGTTCACCATCAGACATAAAGTAAACAAGTGATTTGTCAGCAGCATTACCAGCGGGAACTTGATAATTATCCATTACTGACTCGAGCGCTTTATCATAATGCGTACCACCACCTGCTTGAATCTGGTTTAAATAATCAATAGCCTTAAGTAAATCGTCTGCAAACCACTGTGATTTAGTCGTACTAGCACTAAAGGCTACGAATTGGACATTAACATTACCAACCTTATCGTACTCAGCAAGCATATTAGTTATAGCTTCTTTTGCTACTTCCATACGGGTACGACCAGAACCATCGCCTACTGACCATCCCATTGAACCCGATTTGTCTAATACAATGATTAGATTTACGGTATATGCTTCTGATGCGGCTTCCAGTGTCAGTTCAACATTGCTGGCTACAGGTGCATCATCAACAATATTAACATTGAACTGTGCGGCGGTTTGATGCCCACTACTTTGATCTGTCAATTCATAACTAATAGAATCAACGGTACCATTACCGGCAACTTGAACTGCATTAGTTAAGGTATAAGTATAATCGCCCGCTCTGTGACTACCATCATCTTCGACATAAACAGTTAATGAACCTTGATCCATGTTAACTGTGATACTTGAGCTAGAGCCTGCTGCAACCCCATCCACGGAAGTTATTACGGTTGACGCACCGATACCAGCGTCATTATCTAATAAATTACCGGTAAGAACTGTTGTAGACCCCCCCTCAGCAGTGCCATCTGTTAAGCCTGATTCAAATACAGTACCGCTATCATTAAATGCGGTTGAATCACCAGAATGTTCAATAGTTAAGGTTGCATCACTACTGTCACCATCCGAATCAACAATACTGTAATCAAATGTTTCATCTGGAATCACTCCGTGATCCGCAGGGATAACTGCGCCTGTCAATACAACGTCAGAATTATAGTGCTGGTATACAGAGATGTAGGACACTTCCGAACTAAATATTAACTCTTCAGATACTGTATTGTCAGGCTCTCCACTTATCCACTTTATACTATCAACGACATTACCGCTGGCATCATAACCATAAACACTGATGTACTCATTATTACTTAATTCAGCAAAGCTTAAATTCACTTTTTTAGTTGCAACACCTAAATCAAGTACAATTGATTCACTGTTACCAACCGTAGAAGAGTTGCCAGTACCAACGCCAATACCATTATTTGAAATATTTGAATGTGCAGTATTTGTCGCGTTATTAAGATTATTTGGGTTTAGCCCTGACTGAGGTGCATCACTCTGATAAACATTATAATTATCTGCATTAGTATCATTAAAACCGTAAACTGTAATACCCGCGTCATTCCAACTAGATGATTCTAAGTTTCCATTAGCAATAGCGGTATCAGCCAAATCAGAAGTGTACTGATAACTGCCATCATCATGAAAAATTATTGAACCATTAGCAGTATCCAGCGTTAATTCACCGTTAACTAAATTTTGGCCATTCACACTCGTTAAAGTAACAGTATCAGCACCTAATGTATCAGCACCGTCATCTTGACCACCTGCTCCAGTAATAACATTACCGTAAATCGAGCCACCGTAACCCACACTATCAACATCATCAACAGATACAGGGGCTGTATCTGTTACTATCACATCAAGTTCAACAGTGCTTGATGCGGTTTCATTCGCTCCGGTACCATTTGCTTCAGTTGAGGTAGCTGTAAAACTTAATGTATGCGTTGTACTATCATCTGTAGCCTGCCCATTAAATGTTAACGTAGCCAAATCCCAATCACTGATATCAATTGTAGAACCATCACTGGTGACAGAATTAGTACCATCACTGATAACGGCACCAATTGGCACACCACTCACCGTTATGGCGAGACTTTCTGAACCATCTAAATCAACCAAAGCTGCATTCACACTTGAAAGTGAAATATCAGTACCTTCGACACCTTCATTCAAGCGCACAGGATAAAAACCACCGTCATTATTATTATCAGTATAAGCACTATGCTGGCCATTTAACGAATTCACTTCGTTAATATCTGCATACGTTGGTAATACTGATAACTCTTGTGCTGCACCACCGTTAATTTTAACACTAACATCGTAAGAACCGACACTAGAAGCGTTATAAGCATACATCTCAAAGCTGTAATAACCAGATTCAGATGGTACAAATGCCGTCGATGTGTAATTCCCCCAGTTGTCAAATCCTTGAGAGAATACTTGTTCGCCGCCGATTTCCATATGGAAAGTATCGTCACGATAACCGGTAAACTCATAACTACTGCCCGCTTCAAGGTAAATTAAACCAGTAGCTTTAACTGCACTATCCGTGGCTAGGTTAATTGTTCCGCCTGCGTCAGTAAGTGATAGCAAATTCTCGGTACTGTCTGGTGTTTCATTCGCCAGAGCCTGTTCCATGTAACCAGCGTTACTGCCAGATACATCAGATATATTAAACGCCGTTACATTATTAAATGTTTCAACTAACAAACCTGCACCTTGAGGGGCTACATAATTTACAGAACTCACCACACCGCTTGATACTGTTAATATCGGTACATCGGCGACCGCTTCAACATTCACTGTTGCTGTGACTGAATTACTCCACTCAGCACCATCTGATACACTAAAATCAAAATCACTATAATCTTGTCCCGATTCATGTTCGTCATTCACAAAACGTAGATTATCAGCATTAATATCTGCAATAGATATAGTTTGACCATTTGTGACACTATTCCAACTCGAACCATCATATAATTGCAGCTCCCCATCACTTGGCAAGCTATCAATACGAATACTCACTAATGCATCATTGGCATCACTATCAGTGAAATTAAAATCACTTACACTCAGTATGTAAGGCGTATCCTCGATGGCATCGATAGTCATAGCACTAGTTGTTGGTGCAATGTTAATTTCAACAGTTTGCACAGCTGTCGCGCCAACATTAGCGGCGTTATCAACAATACGCATGTCGTAATCGAAATCTGCATTATGCGTTGTAGCTGTATCATCATGGCTCCACGTGGTGCCACTAATACTGCTCACTTCAACCCAAGTTGCGCCGTTATCTGTACTTATTTGTAGAGTTTCATCTGACTGTAGTGCATTAACTAAGCTACCATTAACAATTAGATTGGTATCCGTTGTTTTAAAGTCATTACTATCAAGGCCAGTGTCATCAGTTATCGCCGCAATTGTAATTGTGTTTACTGATACTGTTGTATCAAAAGTAACAGCATGC
>NZ_FPLG01000125.1:0-24218 GCF_900120065.1 Moritella viscosa | reverse complement strand
GGATTTCGTACCATATTTTTTTAATTTTAAAAGAATAATAAAAGAAGATCTTTATGAAACGGTTGGTTTTTTTATTATTTAAATAAAAAACCAAGCAAAATAATATGTTTTTAAAACTTTTTTTAAAAAAATTTAAATTTCTTTTTAATGGAATAATAAAGAAAAAAACGCTTAAAGCCCCGGCATTACTGGCCTGAAGGTACTTCTTTTAAAAATGAAAGAAAAAACATTGACTTCTTTTAAAAATCGTGAATCAAAGTCTATTGACTGGTGTTTTTTGTTGATATAACATATATGCATCTTAAAAGTTCAGGACGAAATGTATGAGATAAAACAAACTTAAATATACGAGAGGTTATTATATGAAACATGTTAAGAAGGAAAATATAGATAAAGAAAATAGTATTACTTTGACTCATCAAATATTACTCCAACAATTCAATCATAGGGTTTTAATACCTATTGATGAAATCGCAGAGCCTTACTTGAATCTTTCAAGAAGAACTGTTTTGAACCGAGCTAAAACGCATTATTTGCCTTTTCCTTGTTTCAAAATCGGTGATTCGCAAAAGTCTCCTGTTGTCGTTCATTTAAATAATTTAGTGAACTACATAAATCAGAGCGTTGCAGAAGAAAAGAGTAATTGGCAAAAGTTTCAAATCGAAAACTGACGATTTAGAACTTATCCCAGAAAATAAATAAAATAATCGACAATTTTTAATGAATTGTCATAGGGATTTTTGCGCCCAAAAAACAACAACAATTGGAGAAATATTATGAAAACAACAAATAATTTTAAATCAGTACCGTACCAAGGCAGTAAAGCAAAACTATTATCATTTCTAGATGATTCGTTAGAACACTATCTAGATGCTAACAATGACAAACAAATAAAGACATTCTTTGATGCTTTTTCTGGGAGTGGTCAGGTAGCGTATCACTTCAAAAATAAGTTTGACGTTATTACTAATGATAAACAGGTTTTTACAAAGGTAATCAATGACACTTACTTAAGTTCAAGTGCTGACGTAAAGCGCATTCAATCGCTTATAGATGAATTGAATAACCTATCAGATCTGTATTTCTACAAGACTGATGGTTGGTTTACACAAACATACTCTCAAGATTTTCTGGATGGTTCAGCCGTTGCATTAGATGGTTCTAGAAAAATCTGGTTAACCAAAAATGCTAAAAAGATAGATATGATCCGCACTCGCATTGATGAAATGCTTGAGTATGGCGAGATAGTCCAAGATGAGAAAAACGTCTTACTAACTTCTCTTCTTAGAGCTTCAAACCTTGTTGCTAATACAGTCGGACACCAAAACAGTTATTTAAGAAACTGGGCAGATAAAGCTCTAAAAGACTTGGTTCTTCTAGTACCTGACTTTGAACCTAACAAGCGTAATCATAAAAATCTGTGTGGTGATATTTTTGATGTTCTCGATGATGTATCTAGTGATATTGCCTATTTCGATCCTCCTTATGGCTCAAACAATAAAAAAGGAGCAGGGTTTTGCTACTCAGCCTACTACCACTTGAATAACACTATTGTTCTGAATAATCGACCTGAACTTTTTGGTAAGGCTAATCGACCACTGTCAACAAAAGCGGCAAAATGTGCGATTGAAAAGAATAAAAAAGATGTAGTTATGCCTCAGTTTGTTGAGCTGGTTAAACGCTCTAAATCAAATCTGGTTTGCTTCTCTTATTCAACACAAGGTTTGCTAACACCTAGAGATTTTGAAGAAGTATTTCGTCTAGGCGGATGTGATATGAACACTTTCAAAGTGTATTACACCAACCATCGTAAAAATAAACAAAGTCAAACAGCGTTAAAAAATGGCAGTTCAATCGAACGTGAAAATCACGATGCTGAACTTTATGAGTTATTCATCATTGCACGTAAAAGTGATATTCGATTGGTAGAAAGTCAGACTATACAAGAGAAAGTTGAAACATATCTACAAAAGGATGTTTCAGAACATTCAATCAGTGATAAATCATATTCGATTTATTACGACAACGAAAAAGGTTCAATCAATGAAAAAACTATAGGAGAAATATCAATGAGCAATAATAAAATTAATTCTAAACGTGAAACTTCAAAAGCAGGTAATGAAGCATTAAAAATCTATAACGAAGATGTTTTAGCAGTAATGAAAAGTATGAATGATGAAAGTGTTGATTTGGTAGTTACAGATCCACCATACAAGATCGCTACTGGTGGTTGCAAAGTGAATGGAGATACTTCCAAAAATCCTTCAGGGATGCTTAATCGAGGCATTGCAGCAAATGATCTTAAATCGAAATGGATTAACAAATCGAATGTCGATTTTATCAGAAGTGGTTCTTTGTTTAAGCATAACACAATCAAGTTTAGCGATTGGATACCTGAAGTTTATCGTGTTTTGAAAAATCAAACTCACGCCTATTTTATGGTGAACGATAGAAACTTAAATGAGCTAATGACAGAAGCGATCAAAGCAGGTTTCAAGCTTCAGAATGTTTTGGTATGGAAAAAGAACAATGCAACACCGAACAAATACTACATGAAAAACTGCGAGTTCATTGTTATGTGCCGAAAAGGTAAAGCAAAGAACATAGCAAACATGGGTACAAAAAATGTTCTTGAGGTGAATAACATCATTGGGTCTAAAACCCACCCAACGGAAAAACCCGTAGAGCTATTAGAGATTTTAATCAGAAATAGCTCCAAACAAGGTGATGTGGTTTTCGACCCATTTTTAGGAACGGGGAGTACATTAGTTTCAGCTCAAAATCTAGGTAGAAATGCGATAGGCGTAGAAATTGATGAACAGTATTTTGAAATTGCACAGAAGCGACTACAGCCAGTTTATGAAGAACTTAAACAAGCAGCATAAAGATTTAAAAAGAGGGGAAGACCTAACTGTAACAGGACGTTACATAACTTAATAGAGAGAAAAAACATGAAAAAACTAATTAAACATATTATTGAAACAAGTAAAAAACAACGAGTAAAACCAGATGTAATTTTTAATACATTTATGTCTATGACTTATCAATTAACTTGCACAACTACTTATCATCGGGATTTTAGTTATCTTGAAAAAGAGCATTTTAAATTTACAGAATTACTAGAAGAACTAATAACTCAAAATCCTTTTTGCGATGTGCTTGGTGAAGTAATGATTGATGTTTTTAGTTTCGATAAAAAAATGCTTGGTCAATGTATGTCTCCACCTGATATTTCTTCATTACAAGGGAAGATTCAAGGCAAGTATTTAGTTGAAAATATGAGTAATAAAAAAGAATTAAATATTAGTGATGTATGTGGTTGCGGAACTGGCTCATTAATTCTTGAACTACTAAACGTAACGATTAATAGTAAAGCTAAAATAATCAATGTTGTGATTAATGATATTGATGAAGCGATGGTAAAAATTGCAGTTATACAGATTCGATTCAATCTAGCAATTCACAACAAAAAGAAGAACAAGAAAAAGGCGAAGATAGTAAGTTTAACTGCCTATTGTGGGAACACACTTACCGATTATAACAGAGCTGAAAACCTAATTTTTTTTCCTAATCCACACATGATTTCTGAACAGTATGTTAAAGGCTATTTTGAACATCAAAAGCATAAAAATAGCTTAATGACTTTATTAGAAATTACTGATCGATTTAAAGAATTACCACTTAACACAAACGCTGCATAAAAAAGGAGAATATTATGATTAAAGATTTACTAAATGAATTACAAAAAGACGCAGATAAAAAAGGCGTTAACCTTCAAAGAGCATTTTCTGATTTTTTAGAAGATTTATATCAAATGATTAAATCAGATAATATAGACAGAATGAAATACTCAACGTATTTTGAACTTGTTTCTAAATATCCGTTCTACGATATTCTAGCTGATGTCTGTGTTGAAATAGGGCGTTTTGATGCGAAACGTGGGCAATATATGACTCCGTTTGAACTGGCTCAATGTTTAAATAGAATGAGCCAACCCGATAAAAGAATGAATCCTGAAATGTTAGATTTTAGCTGTGGCACTGGAATTATGGGATTAGTTACTTTACATAAAACTTATCAAGATATGTTCATTGCTGAAAATAGAATCTGCCCTTCTAGTTTTGGAATTGAGGTTAAGATTCACTTGAATGATTTAGATAATGAAATTAGTAAAATCTCAACTATCCAGATTTACATAAATTGGTTATTACACTGTTCGATGGTGTTTAAACTTGATCTTTTAGTTACTCAAAACAACGTTATTTCAGACTGGGAAAAACCTTTGAAAGTGATTTTTAAATCAGAAGAATCAGTTCAAAACTTTGAGTCAATGAGTAAAGCAAGGAAAAATAACTTAATGTTAAACCCTCCATTCGGGCTAAAAGATTATGGCTTTGAATATGCGAAAAAGAATAGTTCACAAAGTCGTTTTAAAGATGGTGTTCCGAACAAAGGTGATTGTGAATATGCTTTTATTCTATCAGCGATTGATCTACTTACTGATGATGGTAAAGCATTTTTAATTTTACCTAGAGGTGTTCAATTTAAGGATTCTACACGGAAATTTAGAAAATCAATGAGACTCCAAAAAATATTAGATGCTGTGATTGCTTTACCGCCTAAAATATTTGATGAAACAAGTATTCCAACTTGTGTATTTATGGTTAATAATAATCGCTCTGAAGCTGAAAAATCTAAAGGTATTTATATGATGAACCTGGACCAAGCAGCCTAAAGGAGAACTTATGAGAATATATAGAATATTAACAAACAAGCGTGATTTTGAGCGTGTAATTGATGAAAAGGTAGAACATAGCCAAGATGATTTTTTCTTAATTACTGAGTCTTTAGAAGCGTTCAGGGCGATAGCTGTAGATAAACTCTATAAGACTGAATTACTTAAATCACTACTCAACGTTTATAATCTTGAAAAGAACAATTGTGCTTTAGATATGAATCAATATCTTAAAATTAACAACAATGTTTTATCTGAAATAAAAGTTGAAGATTTAGAGCTGTTGATCATTGAAAAGATTTTTAGTGAACGTATCTATCGAGAGCATTTAACTGCTGATAATGCAGTTGAGCAAGCTTTGAATGAAGTGGCTGTAATGGTTTCTCGTAATATTGAGTTTGATTACAACCACGAATTGAAACCAGAAATTGAAGGGTTTTGTTTTGAGATTTATGAACCTGAATATCGTAGTAAAATAATTAATGATGTATTAGAAACAGGATTAAGTTTTTATGAATATCAGAGTAGTTTTTTATAAGTTCGAATATATAAACACTATTTCAGACAATGAAAAAGAACCTCAAATGAGGTTCTTTTTTTGCGAAGCATTTATTAAATTTAAGCTCTTGAACATCTAAAATTAATTATTATTCTAATATTTTTTTAAGAGTATTAATAAGTTCTGTCATTTGTTCTAAAATCTTATCGAATGCGGTTATTAGGTCGTTATCGTCAATCTCAAGTCGGTTAATTGTCTTTTCATACGTTTTACCTCGTCTATGTGCGACTCCCGAAGAACGCACTCCTTGAAGCCCTCCCAAGAAACTAGCAGCATCAAAATCTATCTCTTTTGATTTTATAAATGCAGTAAAGAGTTTTATAGAACCATTTTCATCACTAGGCATAACTGATTTTATACTTTTTACATTTATCGAGTCGATTGTGATTTTAACAAGTGATAAAACTTGTGAATCAAATTCAGATTGTTCATTTTTGGTTAAGCAATGTAATGTATTAAAACAATGATTATCTGTATCATTTAAGGGTAAGAATAAATACCAACCGAATTTTTCAAACCAATTATTTTGAAATCTTTCAAATACGCCTTTAAAGATTAAGTCGGGGCTTTGTGGGTTAGACCATTGTCCTAACATACTACGCTCAAAGTATGTTTTACTCATTTCTTTATCGTCTGCACCGATATTAAAACTCTTCCAGTATTTTTGTTCTGAATTGGGGATACATTTACCTAAATCACCTAAGAAAACACAGATATAATCTTTTGAATTATTGTCAATTCTCAAATGCCAATAACCTTTTTTATAAATCGTACTATCTGAAATTTCATATTCTGTTGAAGCATTATAGTATTTTTGAAGAACATCTTTACTAAAAAATACTTGGGTTAAAAAGTGCGGAGCATCGGGATTACCACCAAAATTATTAGCTAGAAGAGATGGATTACACGAATGAGATGTTGAATCGTGCTCATCACCTTCAATGATAAAACTCTCATACTCTTCTTCTAAACTAAATGGAGATGCATTTGATTCTGTTAGTTCTTGGCACTTAAAGAGCTTCTTACCTACTACTCTTGTAAAGTTTTGATAACCTTTAACATACGAACTATCAGAATATTTATCATATCTAATATGGTCTTTTTTAATGATCTCTTCTTTATCAAAGTTTTCATTGAAATGAAAAGTGCTCTCAAAAAACAAAAGTAAGTGCATTTGTTTTGCAGCCATAAAAGCTTTTAGAAATGAGGGTCTAATTGTGATCTCAGTTTCAGAGTATCGTATTACTTCAATCTGTTTTCCATTACCATCATCAACAACATATTTAGAGTTTTTAGTGTCGTTGTACAGAGCTAAGTACATCACTAATTCTTGAAGAATTTCATAACATTTTTCGTTTCTTCCTATAAAGTCTCGGACATATATCAAAGGTAAAAACTTCGATGTATGCTCTTCATAACTTACATCACCACCACACAATACGATTGAAGGGCAACCATCACCATGAGATAAATCCCACCCGTAAGAGTTCATATAAATGTATTGACCATCAAGAGGGGCTAAACAAGAGTATTGTGAACCATCAACCGTTTTATCATCAGAATCAAGATTTCTAAATAGAGGAATCCATTTTTCATTACCTAATTCATTTTCAACGTAATTAACAAACTTTGACATTTTACTTTTTGACAAAAGAACCCCTTAAATTATTCATAGAGTATTAATAAGTTTATACAATACAATCTAACACGATAACTATGTTTATAATCAATGCTTAACAGTGTTTATTTTTAATACTGTAATGAGTTATAATCGGTATATTTTTTTGTTCGGGAATAATATGAAGAAGTGGAATTATGACAAATACCACTCTTTTATTTTTTAACTAACTCTGATGAAAATGGAGAAGTTAAAGATAGTGAGTTACACAAAATTATTTACAAGCTCTTTTTAATTATTCAATCAGCTATTTCATAATTTCGATCTGATAAAAAATTAAGAGCATCAATTTTTAGTTTTTGATATTGTTCTTTCGTTGGTGACTGTTGAATATCCACGTCTAAACGAACCCTAATTAAATTATCATCATCTAATGTTTCATTGAGACACTCTGGATTGGAGTTAGCTAATAGTTGGTAGCGCTCTTCTAGTTTTAAAAACCAATTCTTAACATTATTTTTATTATGAGTGGCTTGAACTCTAAATAGATTTAAGTTTTTATCCAAATCATTGTTTTGGTTATTTACAGTTATATCTATAGCATCAATATTGCGACCTTCATCAAACATATAGTTGAAATTAAAAAGTGTGCTTTGGTCGATGCCATCTATATACGGGTGAACATAGCCCAACATAGACTTGGCTTTTTTATACTTTTGATTACACCTACCTCCTGCTGGAATAAGATTAGAAAGAGTTATTGCAAGAAATGGAAATTTTGATCTTGGATAGTAGTGATCTAAATCAGGTCTTGTTTCAGCCCCTTCTTCGTTAATAGTCTCTATGTCCTCGTTGTTACAATATGGGCATACATCCAAGTTCATACTATTAGTGATCTCTCGGCCAAAACGTTGCGACATTGCATTATAATTAAATATATTAGGAAACTCTTTTACCCAGTCTGAATATTGTAATTGAATATCCTCGCTCAATATATGATTGCCTTGTTTCATTGAGGTTAATAAGGTTAATTGTGTTTTAATTTCAGAGGCTACAGTTGTACCCTGCATCTCATCAATTATTGAAGGGAAGAGTATAGATTGACGTTCATCTGATAGTAATTGAAGATCAGTAAGAACTCTTTCATGAATGGCTCTTATTCGTTCCTTATCTATATTTTTTCTAATCGGCATTGATGTAACCGATGAGTCTAGATTAAGATCTTTCAGGTAATATTCAAGACAATATCTTTCGGATAACTCGTGTAAATGGTCGTAAATAGTTGTTATTTTTCCATCTAATTCATCGGCATTACACAAAATTAAATTTTTTATAAACTCGTCAGTGAATATTTCAAGTATACGCTCTCGCTCTACTTCTGATGCAGTTAAGAGTATCCCTGAAAATGAAGGTATCAACCTTTCTGTTACTACATACTCTTCATAACTAGCTAAAAAATTATCGCTGTGAAGTAAATTAATTTTTATCATATGAGCCTAATATCATCTGCTGTATGTTTTTGCTTTTTATTTTTTTTACTAAAGCAATGTCCTGATTCGTGAGCATTTGGATATTAGATCGAGTTAATAACTGATTAATAGCATTTTTTGAGTGTTCACCAAATGTTGAGCTAAGATGCATACCTTCTACATATAGGTCTGTAATATGAGAAGCAAATCCAAAAGACTCTACAACTTTAGTTTTACCATTATTCCTATCAAGAGAAACGATATCTTCTGGTAGAAAATCACTTATTATTATAGGTGAGTGTGTGCTCAAAATGATCTGAACAGTATCGTTTGGAAACTCAATTTTAGTAAATTCAAGTAATTCGGAAAAAAAGGTTCTCTGCCAGTCTGGATGTAGATATAAATCCACTTCGTCCATGATAATTAGATGACTAGAAATGGACTGGTTTTTTTGATCATGTATGTAATTATATAGTTCGGAAAATATATTTAATTTGGCAAACTCACCTGTACTAAAACCGTTCCAACCATATGGAAAATTATTTAACAAAAGTGGAGGGAGATTAGAAATACAGTTTGTCAATTCAATTATTAAATCAGCATTAAATGTTGATAAATTATTATTTTTATTTATCTGGAACTCATCAATGAATACATCTATTACATGTGAAATTTTTCCAAGAATACCTAGCACTTCTTGGTACTTTAGAAGGATGATAGGAGCATCTAATTTTACTATACTATCGGCACTGTCAATGTCTGATTTACTCGAATCTCGCCTTACTTCTGATAATATGTTCGCTATATCGCTTTCATTAAAACCTCTGCTTATAAATGCAACTAGAAATTTAATGAAAATTTCATCTCTATGGCTTTTTCTAATAATGGTAAGTTTGGATAAATAATTACATATTGATAAAAGGTTTGCTCTTAATAGTTGAGAGCCTATGTTTTGATATTCACTCAAATACACGCCACTTAAATGGTCATTAAGTTGATGTTTTAGTAATTTCAAATGTTCTTCTGACTTTATATGTTTGGATACAAAATTTTTATTATTCAATAATGATTTCAGATAAGCGGTAGAAGAAGTGTTGAATTGAAAAGTAAATTTGACTTTAGGTTGCTCTAATTTATTGAACGATTCACTTGTATTGAAGTATCGAATCAATCGGTTTGTCCGTTGAGAGACAACTTTTTTACTTCCTTTCACGTATTGTGATAAGGACATATCGTATATAAATGAATTAGACTTTCTCTTGTTTGAAAAATCATTCGTTTCCACGCCCGTTAAATTATTTGCTTTGATAAGTTTAATTTTATGGCGTTTAGCGAGTTTGGATAAGTCTGTTTCAAATGTATAATCTTGACTGCTTACAACAGAATTTTCATCAATATATAAATTGATAGTGCAGATATGATATTTTTTTGTTTTACTGTCGAACCATACGATAATACCGCTAGAATCAGTGCCTTCATAAGCTACTTCTAAAAAATCAAGAATAGTGCTTTTACCTACACCATTTTTCCCAATTATGGCACTACAGTCCAACCCTTGATAGTAATCTAGTTCAACTGAAGAAAACTGTAGGGTTAATTTGCCATCCGAATAGTTACATTTATGTGAGCTATTGATTGGTATATCAATATCTTCTAGTGCTTTATGATTTTGGATATGAAGGTAAGCTAATTTCATTAATGATTCACTGTAATGATTTATTATCAATAGGATGTTGTTTTCAAATGTAAGATTGGAAGAAACTAAATAGTTTCCTCGTGAAAATCTGTTGTTACTGTATAGGCATTTTGTCAATATATGCCCTTCAACTGCTCCACTATAGTGGAACAGTTGAAGGCTATGCTTATGATAACACCATAAAAAAAGATAACTACGTTTATAATCAATGCTTAACAATGTTTATTTCGTAACATCAGAAATTGTTGTTTTTTATCGTTCGGTATTTCTAATTTATACTTTTAGATATTCGCTCGAACCTTATAATTTCTGGTTGGTATTGACTTATATCTGCTTTGATTCTCACGTCAGTATTATAATCATCATACTTTTTTTTCTTCAGTATGAAGTCTTTTAGCTGTTCAGAAAAGTCTTCATCACGGTCTTTAGGTTCTTTTTGATAGTAAGCATTATCAACAGCAGATTCAAAAACACAGTCATTATCAACAGTAAAAATATATTCATTTTCTAGGTCAGTCGTAACCGTAAATTCTTGTTTTAGGCTTGCAGTTTTGAACGTAGATTTTAACTCTGTACCTAGTTCTGAAAGACTAATATATCTCACGCCAAGATCATGAGGAATGTAAGCAGGAGCAACCTTGATTCTTGCATCACCTCTAACATAATCAGCTAATGAAAAATCGTGTCCTTCAATATAAAATTGAAAGTCATAAACAGATTCTAACTGGTTATTATAAACACATTCATCACGAATAAAGTACATATCAGAAGCAGGGAGAGTATCAGAGTAATGCTCAAAAATGAGTGTGTAAATCTCACTATTTTGATCAATGAACGTCTTATTGTATGGTTCAAAAATATCTTCAATCACATCAAAATAACTGAATGTATTAAGATAATTATTACTGAGTGAAGTTTTGTAATCGTTATATTCATAGCAGATTCTATCAATATTAGATTTATACAGAACATTTCCTTTATCGACAAAGGCGATAAAATCTTCTCGATGGCCGTTGAGTTCAAGTGATCGCTCAACATAAGGAATGTTAAGCTGTTCTAAGATTTTCTTTGAAGTTGATTCTTGAACTTCATCAAAAGGTAAAACACCTTCATCAGTGATGATTTCAAGCTCTGTAATCGGTTTTGAACTGTCATAAACTACAACGTCATAATGTGCCAGTAATTCATCTAATTCACGCTCATATTGGCTTACAAAGCTTTTTATTGTGAATTTAGAATCTGAATCATCAATGGATTTTCGATGATGCTGAATAAATCCTTTTGGTGAACGACAAGAAGCTTCACCTGTTAGGAGTGAAGCTTTTTGATTACTCAGCAATGTTTCAATCTTGATGTTCATAGCACCTCTCAACTTAATCTTTAACCGTCTTGTTTTTATTCTATTCTTCTTTTCCCCTTATTATATTTATACCGTTAGGGATTTATTTGTAAAATATACATTAAAAATAATTTACAACCACAATTAAAGTTCAATAATAAATGTTGTAATGCTAATGTTTTTAAATGTTCTGTTTGTAATTTCTTTAAGGTGATTGATTAAAATAATATCCATGATAAATATAATATATCAAGGGAGATATATAAATAAGGATATTTATAATGATTTTTAAAATGACGAAAGTTGCATTCACAGTCGATAACTTCAAACATCACGTTATGTATGTTATTTCAGTAAAAAACAAAAGAGAGATTGCAAAAGACAGGTTCAACTTATTATTCAAAGGTAATAAGCATATGTCTGATCTAGGGGGTTATCTAAAAAACTTCGGTGAAGATATGGCATATGATGAGATTGAACAGGTTGTTCAAAAGTATTGCGAAGATAATCATCAGTACATTGTCGAAACTTATGTTAAGCACAGCAAAAAAAGTAGCTGTTTAGACTATAAAAATGAGTGCCATACAACCACAGGTGAAGACGGTCTTCACTATCTTAAAGGAAATTGCACTTATCAAATGCATGAACGCCAGCGCATAAATGACAATTTGAAGAATGGTGTATTAGAGAATGAAGATAACAAATGCAAGATTGACAAAGAGCTAGTCGAGATCTTAAAAGGTCTTGATACAGAAGAAGAAAAGATGAGTGCAATCAACACGTATATGAGTGCTGACATTATCGCTATGTATATGAATGAAACGAAAAAACAGCGTGGCATTGGAGGAAGAAAAACAAAAGCAATTGATATTGAAAAGATGAGTAATGAGCATATCGTTGGTGAAGAAAATCCCCACGACCATTTTATGTTTGCGCCATATGATCCAGCTTCTGTTACTGGTAGATTCATCAACCCTATGGCTTTTTCTTATACTAAGCAAAAAGTTCATATCGCCTTTGAGAAAAAATATTCATGGTGTCTCGATCAAGGTATCGCAATTGGTTACTGGAAGAAAGAAGGTCTGTTTGCAAGAAGAGAGTTCCTTGCTGAATGTATTGCTAATGGTCAAAACTGGAAAGAGGCTAGGAAGAGTTATAACGCTATTAAATCTAATATTTATAACGAACTCAGCAGTAATAAATCAACCGCAGAAGTCATTGCTTCACTTAAAGAGAAAGGCATACACCTTACACCAAACAGTTTCGGCAAGATGAAAATTGAACTAGACGATTCAAAAGTTGAACTGAATACCGCAAGTTTTACTGGTAAAGATTTTGAAGTTGCAGTTAAGAAATTCACAGAACGATTTGAATCTGATAGGACGCTTAAATCAGGGCAAAAAGTCGATAAAATTGAAGATGTTCTTACTACAATTATTGAAAAGACGAAAGTAGATTTAGAACGTGATTTGAAACAAGCCATAACACCAGAGCAACAGAAGATAGCGAAGCTTAACGCTTTTAAAGAGTTTGAAATTCGCTGTCATAATGCAGGTTTGATTGTGAACCTTAATAAACAAGGGAATATGTCGTATCACACAGTTCAAGACAATAACTTTAAGAAAAGCGGCATTATAGAAAACAACGCAAAACTGACTAAATACAAAGCTTCAACTTTCATCAATCCAGAGCTTCAAGGGAAAAGCTTAATTTTGCTCTTTGGTCTTGATGAAGAAGCAATTATGAAGCATCAAAATGAACTATTTGCAGTGATGCCAAAGACTCTAAACTACCGTCAAACCGTCTACACAAACGTAGATCTGACCTTGATGAATACAGTGGACCAGGAATGGTATTTGCAGAAACGCTTCAACGATTTGTTTGACTACTATAACACTGAAGCAAAACCTAATGACGATGGTTCAATTTCATTTTTTAACAAAGATACTGGTGAAGCAATAGCGAAAGTAATGCAAACCTCAGATACTTCTTGGACAGCGACATGTAATATTGCAAACCCGAAAGCAGCAGGGGCTTTCTTTGCTGCTTTGGAGTTAGAAAGAGCAAGGACTTTAGGCGAGGGGCAGGTCTTAACAATCACTCCCCCTGAAGGATGCAATAATTTTGATCATTTACGTCATTTGCAAGTAGATCTGATGTTTTCAACAGATTCTAATAGTAATAAAGTTAGGGTCGAATACCCAAATAAAGCAACAGATGAACAACTTGAAAAGCTCATCGAACAGAGACTAGATAAAGAGCTTCAACGATTTGATAAGAATGTTCAGAAGTTCAGTAAGAATAAAACTAAATTTACTTTTACAGAGGCAAGTGGTGTTCACCTGATCCGTAACCCTGACTTCATCGACTATCAAGACAAAATCCAAGATCAGTTCAATCGTCAGATTGTCGATATGATAACTAAAAATGGCATCACTGAAATCAAGTTCAGCACCAAAGATGATCAATACATCGAAAGAAACGAAAAGGCATTGCTGAAGCTTGCTGAATCGCTCACTGATGATAAAAGAAAACTTGTAGAGGAAGTCATTGAATCTCACAAAACTCAAGCATCTACGAGTATTCAGAGTAACAACAAGAAGAAAATCAGACCAACTAAACTTAAAATATGATTTGATTTATCTTCTTAGTGAGAAACCATCTTTCGATGGTTTTTAGTGAGATCACTCTAAATGCAATTTTTTAAATAAAATTGAATTTCGTTTTTTCGCATCACGTAGGAGTTTATCAAAGGAGATAACTTCAATGACGGTATTGAGATTGTCGTTATAGAAGATATAACCTTGATTGTCTAAAAGGGGTTTATAATTTCTAATCTCAAGAATCTCACGGATTGAAGAAGTTAAATCACAAATCACGTAACAATAGATTGGTATTCGTTTATCTAGATGAATTTCTCTACCTCTATCATCTTTAATCTGATCTGGTTTTCTTAGTTTAAGCACATATCCAGTGACCTGATCGATAGGATTGTCCGAATCTTTATAGTTATCACGCATTGGACGTTTAAACTCGACAATGATAGCCGTAGATGTTTCTCGCTTATCATCACCGTATACAACAGGATTATTAAAAACTAATAAGTCAGGACGTTCTTTAGAGTCGATATCAGTTACAGATTTGAATGATTTATCTGATGCAAGATGCTTATGGTAAGCCATACGCTCATCAATTAGCCAAAGATTATGTTCTTGCACATCATCACTGGTAGAGCGAATTGCCATAATAATGTCATGAACAGTATCTTCGAGCGCATACTTATCATTATCTTGAAACTCTAAGCTGAACTCCAAAGCATCGATCACAGCTTTTCGATGAACAATATACTTAGCAAGATTTGATTTTCCAACTTCGTTTAGATCTTCAGTATATTTTTGCAAAGATTTTTTGTAAGCAGGGTAATCTTTAATTTTACTATGCTTTAGTTCGTCTTTAAGGCGTTGGGCTTCCTGCTTTAACTCAATCTCATAATTTCGATTAAGTTTGTGTAGTTCAAGATCAAGTTTCTCGTCAGACAAATCGAAAGGAATTTTATTTAACCATAATGGGCGGTTCTTGATGATGTGGCGATACTCATAACCAGCGTGATTAACATATCGTTCAATCATCTCTCTATGCTTTGCGTACATTGGTTCTAGGAATGGTTCAAATACGGTTCTTCCATAAACCATTAACTCTATAATAATCGTGTTGATTGCAGGAGAGTCTTCATCTTCATCACATAAGTCTACTTTCTCAGCGATTCTAAATCCCGTTCGCTCTTGGTTAACATACTGATCAAGATAAGAAGAAGTAACATAAATCGAGTAATTAAATTTTATTCCACCAATATCTTCAAAAATAGGAGGTATATTTTCCTCATATTCTTTTAGTGTATAGCCTCGTACAGACCGAGAATCAGCGCATAAAAACACTTTATGGTTTTTTTGTTTGTTGATCTTAATATTTTTAAAGAAGTGAGCTTTAAACGTGTTTGATCCGATTGAAAAATCTTCTTGCTTTATCTCATTAGAATAGCTCGTTTTAAACAAAACTAATAAATCAATGGACTCACCACAATCACCTAATAATTTGAATGATTTAATTTTATCTTCAAGAAAGTAAATTAGACAGTGTTCTATTATTTCTGAGGCAATACTATCAAGATCTTTAGGCAATTTACTACGATACGGATCTTGGATTTCTTTCAGAGAAACCTTAGTTCTTACTTTTTCTGATTGAACGGCATCAGTAAATTTTTCACTTTCAAAATCAACATCATCAACGGAAAAGCCAAAAGTAAGCTTTTTCATTGATTCGCCTTCGAGATAGATACTTTCAACTTCTACTGTTTCAAAAGCTTTAAGCCACGTAAAACGACCTACGCCTTTACAACCTAAGTTTGATTTATGGGTTGATTCCGCAGTTTTGAATGATTGGTAATTTTTTTGATTAAAACCATCACCATAATCAACAATTTCAAAAGACTCTATTTGCTGAAACCTACGGTCTTCATCATGCAAAACTTCTTGTGTAGCCTGACGAAATGCTGTGACAGTTAGATCAGCTTTATTATCTTTTCTTGTCGCTTGAATTGAGTTAACAATAGCTTCAAAAACAGGTACAAGACGATCATTAGGTGATAATGTGAGGTTTTTAACCTTACCTTTAACATCTATTTGCACTGTAGCTCCTTAGCCAAAAAAGGCAATGTCCCTTATGCGATAGGGACATTTTAATTTTATTATAAATGCTGCTTAATTAAGTCATAAATCAAATCATCAGCAAACTGTGTTTTAAAATCGACCTTTACTTCTTTACTAATCTGAGCGAATAGAACTTTAGCATGTTCGATCTTTCTTTCTTCTTCTTTGCGTAAATTATCTTTACCATCAACATTTTTTGTTTCAATGATGAAGTTTAGAAAATCACCTTTACTTGTCTTTATGACATATGCAAAGTCTGGTGAGTAAGAGTAACCACCAGATACAGGGATTTTAATTGAGTTCTTTGGAATCTTAGTAAAGACTGATACAGATTCAATTTCACCGTCAGTAATATTCAATTTCTCAAGTTCAGAATCGTAAAACACATCTTCAAACAAGTATGTATCTAAAGGTTTAAGTGAATCTTCATTATAAACTCCTAAATCACTTGCCATAACTTCATCCAAGGCTTTACCTTGATTATCAGTAAATTTCGTAGGGTGTATACTATTTGAGATGATGTTATAGCCTAAACCGAACTTATTAAATGAGTTGTATAAGAGAAATTTACTAAATCCAGATTTTATCTTTCTGATAGTCTGAATGTTTAAATAATCAGTAATATCAATCGTGCTTTGCACACCC
Source organism: Moritella viscosa (assembly GCF_900120065.1). Taxonomy (NCBI): domain Bacteria; kingdom Pseudomonadati; phylum Pseudomonadota; class Gammaproteobacteria; order Alteromonadales; family Moritellaceae; genus Moritella; species Moritella viscosa. Next base: position 7,451 of record NZ_FPLG01000125.1, on the reverse strand, counting down.
ACAAACGCTTTATGCAGTGTAGATAACTTGATAAATGCTTCTTGAGATAAACGGTTTAAAAACTCTTTGTAAGTCATAGTAGAGAACTTGGTAAAGTCATCATCATTACCAAACATTGACTTAGACATCGCAGTATCATTATGAATGTATACCGTTTCAATACGAGTCTGCACACCTGTTTTTTTGAACTTGTCTGATTCTTCAATCAGGTATTTCTTAAATAGTTCAAGAAAGTCAGATTCACTTGCAATTTTATATTCTAAAATCGCTTTCTGGTTGATCATATCCCAAAGTGCTTTTAGTTCATCAAATTTACCAACACGCATTTTCGAGGTTTTTTTAACACCGTTATCAACTTTAATCTTATTCGGTTTAACACCAGTTGGGAATGCTTTAGGGTATTGAGCTTTTAGTTTTGAATAGGCATCAGAACCAAGTAAATTTTCGTTTTCGTCAATAATCCCTTTACCCAACAAATTAGACATAATTTTAAATGAAGATAGGTCTGGATATTCGGTTGTTATTTTGTCTTTAATTTCTTGAGTCAATTTACTTGGTACAGTCTCTTTGAATGAAGAATTATTTACTTCTTGAACAAGAGAACTAACAAAATCTTTTTCTGTAAAATCGACATAATAATTAAGCATAAATGAACGATCTTTAACACGCCCCATATACTCATTTACTGGCAAACGAAGACCACGACCAACTTCTTGAAGTTTTGATGTTGTGCTACCGCTTGAGCGTAATTTAACGATTTGCATAACATTGGGTGAATCCCAACCTTCACGAAGAGTCCATTTACTAAAGATAAAACGTCTTGGATTATCTAACGAAAGAAGAAGTTCTTTATCATGAAGGATTTCATTAATTTCTTTCTCAATTTTTTCATCTTTATCACTATTATCTTTCGAGAAATAACCACCATGAACAACTGACACATCATTAATGGTTTTTTCTAGATATTCTCTGTAGAAAGCATCGGTTTCAACTTTTAAGCATTCTTTAGCTTCTGCAATAACCCACTCTTCGAACTTGGTTTTTAGGCTACCAGCAAGGTTGTTACCATCACGATAACCTTCAATATCATCAATAAAGAAAAGCGATAATGGCTTAATTCTTGGTTTTTGTGTCAGTAGCTCACGTTCAATCTTGAAGTGTTCTTTGATCGCTTTACGGACCATATTGTCTTCAAGGGTATTAGAGTATGAGTAAGGGTTGATAGACTTACCTACCTTCAATTCAATACCGTTACTCAGTACAACCATTTTTGTGTTAAGTGATTCAATATACAGATCGTGGATTTCACTATGAGTTTTTGATAATGCATCACCTTTAGCTAACTTGAACACGGTTTTGTTACCGCTTTCGTTTAGCTCAAAAGTTGACTCTTTGGTTGTTGATTTAGTGAGTTTGAGATTTGCAAAATCATCACCAACCACATCTTCAATATAGACATTAATACCTTTAACTAAATCGTTATTGAAAGCATCAACAGCCGTTAAGCGATAAACTAAATTCTCATATTCTTCATTGAACGTAGCACCATAACGGATAATAAACTGAGCATTGAGTTTACTAATGTTATCCCACGTTTTCTTCGCTGTAGGGAATTTATGAGGTTCATCTATTATGATAAATGGTTTAACTGCACTTATTGCATTAATAGGTGTATCAAACTTGTTACCTAATAATCCCGTATCATAAGTATCAACTAATGATTTTGAGTTAATCATTCCTGAGTTAATGACTAAAACGTGAATGTGTTTTTTATTGAAATTATTCGCTTCTACAAAATCGTGAACAGCTTGAGGCATAAACGATTTTGAGTTTTTCTTACCAGAACCTTTTTGGCTTTCCACCACATACGTTTTCAGCTCACGTTCATAATCATCACGGAAATGCTCTTTTAATGCATCACTTTTCAGGAAATTAACTGTACCTGCTTTAATAGACAATGTAGGGACGATAACAATAAACTTGTTGATACCAAATGCTTTGTTAAGATCGTACATGGATTTAGTATAAGTGTAAGTTTTACCTGTGCCAGTCTCCATCGAGATATCAATAACATTACTCTTAGCGTTGTAATGCTCTTTCTTATGTTCGATGCCGTTGAATTCTTGCACTGATTTGATATTTGCATAGTATTGAGGATCAGTAATACTAAGAACAGGGTTCGCTTGAAGACGAACAATCTGATCTTCAGATTGTTGAGGTTCAGCCCCGACAAACATACTCATTAATGCGTCTACACCTGCTTTTTGATGTGGTAAGTTCTTTTCAAATGTAAATCCTTTGGACATTAGTTTCGCCCTACCAAATCAATTGCTAAAGACTTCTTATTAGCATAACTTTTTAGAGCTTCATTAAGTTCCATCTGCTTCACACTATCAAAGTTATTGCTAAAGAAAACAATTTTGTTAGGTGAGAATTTTTTAACTGTATCGAGCTTTTGAAGTAATGCTTTGAGTGCATTACTAGAAAATTCAGGAGCAATCATATACAAGCGATTATCGCAAAGATGAGCTTTATAGCCATTTAAATCTATATCCTGAACTGATGTTGTTAATTCACTTCCATCATACAAGCGCCAAGAAGTAAGTAAGGTATGATATTGCTCATCTGTTAGAAGTACATCATCGAACATTGTAAGGTTCATCAATGACAGTTCTTTTTCATCATCTTCGACTCTGAAATCTTCAACAGTTTCAAATATTTTAAATCCTAAATCGCCTTGATAATTTGGATTCTCTTTACTAATTTTTTCTGCGGCTTTAGTAATTCTATCTTTAGTTATATCGAATATCGTTTTATAACCAACTTTAAAAGCTTCAGTCTTAATACCTGTAATTTCAGGGAGTTGAATACTTATAAACTTGATTTTTTTATTTGAAATAGAGAAGTTTAAAGCTGCATGTGCAGTTGAGCCTGAACCAGCAAAAAAATCTATTATCAGGTCATTTTCATCAACACTGATTTCTAACATTTTTTCTATTAGTCGTGTTGGCTTCGGTGTTGAGAAAACTTTTTTCCCGACAAGTTCAGCGGTTTCTTTTTGAGCCTCATCATTATGACCAACGGACTCAAAAGACCACCAAGTGTTTGGAACTGTACCGTCCTGAATTTCGTGTAAAAATCGTTTTAACCTTGGCTTTGTGTAAGTTAGATCTTTACCCCAGAATAATCGGTTCTCTTTAACCATCTGTTCGTGTTTATCTTTAGAGTATCGCCAAACTGCATTTTCATCAGGCCAAACTTCTCTTCCATCTAAAGGGTGAGTAATTGAATACCAAAGAGTAGGACGTTCTTCTTTAGTTTTACTACTGACATACTCTCCAGATGTCCAAACACCTCTAGCATCATTATCAATATTTTTATATCTAGATAATTGCTTTTCAGTTCTAGGGAGTAGTTTTCTTTTGAAGTCACCTGATTTTCTATATGCTAATATATGATCATGCATTGCTGCAATACTGGGATCATCATTAGAGACTGAATACTTCTTTTGCCATACAATATTTGAAACAAAATTTGATTCGCCAAAGATTTCGTCACAGATAAGCCTTAATTGACTAACTTCATTATCATCAATCGAAATGAAGATAACACCATCATCCTTGAGCAGTTCTTTTGCAATATATAAACGGGGGTACATGAAGGTAAGCCAAGCACTGTGACTACTTGACCCTTTATCAGTAAAGTCCAGAATACGTTCAGCTTCATCAAGCTCTACCCCTGCAAGTTCTGCGAGTTGCTCTTTAGTAAATTTTCGGTCATCGTTATAAACGAAGTCGCCAGAACCAGTATTGTATGGAGGGTCGATATAGATCATCTTAACCTTCTCACTGTATGCGTTAACCATATGCTTAAGCACTTCAAGGTTGTCGCCTTTGATAAGAAGGTTTTTACTATCTTTGTTCTGCTCTAATTGGTTGTGTGCAATATCTTCATTGATTAGGGTCTTAGGTGGAAGATTAGTCAATAGACGAGCGTAAGACTTACCAAGCCAATTTAATGTGTATGACTCTTTTGAAAGCTCGACTTCGTTCGCATTTACTACTTCAAGCATCTTCTCTTGAATGAAGCTACCATTTTTATCAAAGCACTGAGGAAAGTGTTTCTTGAGGACGGCAAGCTGTTTGCTGTTCACTGTCTCGATGTTTGAATGTAGTGTTTCTTCTTTGATTGTCATTTTTGTATCCGAATTATTTATAATATTAACTTATTCTGAGTCTGCTTTGTCAGTAAGCTTAATAGACGCTTCTGTTAAACCGATTCTTAGCAATTCAGCTAACGCTCCATCTAAGCTTTTGAAGATACGAGCCTCATAAGGCTGTCTAGAGCTACTTAACACCAATGGTTCACCATTCCATTCAGAACCATCGAAAACGATTGTATATGCGCTTTTCATACCTAAAATTTGTGCGTGGTCGATAATCCCACTCTTGACTCGCTCTTTAGCCATCGAGCTAAGTATGCAGTTGCCACCGTTTATACCTGAAATCATGATAACCCACTCAATATCCGTTTTTGCAACAATATCAAATATCGTTTCAAAAATACAGAATTGCAATGTGAAAAAGAGAAGTTACACGAACAGTTCTTATGACTACATTCGATTTTTCATCATTTTTGTTCCATTTGATTTTTTGTCTGGTGAAGGATTATCAGTTTCAGTATCACTAGATGATTTATCATTCTTCGTGTACTCAGCCATATCAATACTGTTTTCGATGTATAGCTTGAAGTATTTGCTAATTAACATTGTAAAAATCATTACAAGTTGTTGTCTACAAACCTCGAACTGTTCCATACCTTCGTGAGATGATAAATCTACAGCAAAAAATTCACTCATCGACATATGATTATCAGACAAGTATCTATTTATAGATTTTGTTACTTGTTCTTTATTTTTATCACGAAACATTTTGTTCCTGATATGAAAATCTAAGTCTTTCTCATAGTAAGGATTGAATGTTTCAATCTCTTTAATATGTCTAAAAACAAAATAACAGAATTCAACTCTATCTTTTTCTAATATTCTGAGCGGAAGCTTCTTAAGCTGTTGTCTGATCAATGGATCTGATGTTGCAGCTTTGATTGTATGTTTTGTATTACCAGAGATAAGCAGATTGACTAGCGGTTTTGGCATCGGGATAGGCTTAACGGTATACATTTTACTGTTCAGTAGATTTATCGCATACATGAATCCAATATTGAGATTGGGATTCTCAAAATGAACTATACAACCATTTTTCACATCTAAACGAAAATACTCTTCTTTTGAAAATTGAAAATGTTCTTCAAGCTCATTGATAGATCCATCGTGAATGTACTTTTTCATGATGTTAAGAGTTGTATCGTTGGGTTTAAATTCCACATAATTAGGGAAAAGTGATTTGCTAGATTTAAATCTGAAAATTGAGCTGGGATTGTCGTTGAAGCCTTTCTTTTCAGCTTGTTTCTGTTCATAAATTAATTTTTGTCTCTTAGCTTCTTCACGCTTTTCAGTAGCAATTCTTTCTTCTTCAGTAACAGTGATCAGATGTTCATTTTGGATTAACTCCAACTCAGGAAAGTGTTGTTCTATGCCACTATCTAAAATCCTATACAAATCCTTAATCACTTTTTTCTGATTCATATAGCTTTTTGGGCTTTGAATTGAGTGAGGGTAAGATTTAATAATAACTAACCTTTCACCTATATTGAAAATAACTTTAAGACCTTGGTAGACCTTGTTCGATGTTTTTTCTATATAATAATTTTTTAATACTTCTTTTTTCCTATTGTCTTTGTTCATGCTTTTCTCCTTTGTTATCAAACATACTGATCTAATAGCATTTATAGCAAAATGATCAAATTATTTATTTTTACATTCCTATTTAGGAATGTTTTTATTTAGATGTAAAATAAAATTAGAGGTGAAAATAACAAGGTTGTTATCTGATGTTTTCTTTAAGGTATTGGTTTTTTAGAATGGAAATACAGTACCAAAAAATATCGGTTATCATTCTGTTAATATGATCTTATTGAAAAATAATATCTTCATGATAAATATATTTATATAGGTATATTTAATTAAGGAGAGAAAGGTTATGGATGAGTTACACATAATAAACAACTATTATAGTAAGTATGATAATTACTATTTAGCAAAGATTTTAGAAATAGACATAGACGAACTAATAGAAAAAACATTCAATATGAGTGAATGTGATTATAAATTGAAAGTGGCAATTAAAAATTATAAAAGATCTAAGTCTAAGAAAAATGTTGAATCAGTAAAAACTTCAAATTCAGATGCAAAAAGAGTATATAGAGATTTTGAACGGTTATTTGAACAAACTAACCACATAAGTAATTATTCAAAAGCTATTTCAGATCCAGCTCTGATTCAAAAACTAACTGATGAGATTGGTAAGGTGGTTGTCGCTAACAGGCTTTATGGTGAATCGTTAAGATTTATTTTTGATGAGATTAGTGCTGATAAAGACAAAATAAGAAGGGTAAACAAAGAGCTTAAAGCATTAAAATTAAGCTATGCTCACGCTAATTACTTAGTTGAATCTGTTACCAATGAAGATTCCAAAAGCTATCGTAAAATCAGTAAGAGAATTGAAAATGATTTTACTTCACTACCGATGATTCATGATATACAAACACTAGAACTAGCATTGTTAAGTTGTTTGAAAAGTGGTAAATATTTGATAGGTTCACACGAAGATTTTAAATGTGTTCACTTACACTTTGATTATCCTGAAATTTATTTAATTAAATTTGCAGTGGCAAAAGCATTAAAATAATATTCAATCAGAAAAAACCGCTATTAGGCGGTTTTTATTGCGAAGCAAAAATTACTTTTTAGCTGGTTTATATGTATAAGTATCAAAATCACTCTTTTTGAGTTTTGAAACATCAACATCATGTTCAGGTGGTAACTCTTTTACAGCACTTGAATGTTTTCTATATAAATCACCAGCGATATTGTTTAGTTTTTTTGCTTCATCTCTAACTTTACCTGCATAAACTTTATTATAAACAACGGCAAAATTATTATCTTCTTCAAGAAGAACAGCATTTTCATCAGCTAAAAGCTCTTTGAAAAAATCTGATGCTTCTTCTTTTAGAGTGATAGTATTAACTAAATAATAATTTTTATTTGAGGATTTTGTCGTAGTTGTTTTAGATTTTTTACCTAAACGTTTTGTCAAATCTTTTAGATTTCCTTCATTAATTGAAGCTGTGTTTTCAATTACCCAAGGAATTAGAGCATTAATTGTTAATTCAATTAGTGATGAATCTTCTTCTTTAAGAATGTTTTTTAAAGTTTTTTCAATTTCTTCTTGGCGGTCTAATTGTTCGATTCGTTCATTAAGTTCTTTTTCTTGTTGTTTCTTGCGTTCATCATTTTCTTTTTGTTGTTGCTGTTTTAGTTTTTTAATTTCTTG